>NZ_CAWMFQ010000131.1:9949-30545 GCF_963866995.1 Aeromonas sp. ZOR0002
TGCTGCCCGCCCTCTGGCCCGCCCTGCGACTGCCCCTCTACGCGGTGGCCGCCTATGGTCTGGCGGTGGTGGATCTCGCCCTGCTGCTGGGGCCGGATGCCCCGCCGCCCCTTGCGGTGCGACTCTGGCTCTGGTATCAGGATGCCGACCCCGCCTGGCGCGGCACCAGTGCCAGCGGCGCCCTCTTGCTGCTCGCCCTCAACCTGCTGCTGCTTGGCGCCCTCAGGCTGCTGGAGCGGGCCCACCTCACCCTCGGCAAGGCACGCTGGCTGGATGGGCGACGCGCCCCCGCCTCGCCCTGGCCCGCACTCATTGCCCGCATCGGCGTGTGGGGGCTGCTCCTGACCAATCTGCTGGTGCTCGCCGCCCTGCTGCTCTGGTCCCTGACCCGGCGCTGGTCTTTTCCCGCCCTCTGGCCGAGCGAATGGAGCAGTCACCACTGGCTGGCTCTGCTGCCGAGCCTGGGCCCGCTGCTGTGGCAGAGTCTGTGGCTGGCCCTGCTCTGCGCCGCGCTCTCCCTGCTGCTGACGGTGCTCTGCCTCGAGGCGTTGCCTGCGCGCCGCGCCACACGCACCCTCTGGCTTGTCTGCCTCCCTCTGCTGCTGCCCCAGGCCAGCCTGCTGTTTGGATTGCGCCTTCAGACCGACGGGCTGGGCTTCACTGGCATAGGCCCTGGCTGGGTACTCTGGAGCCAGTTGATCTTCGTCTTTCCATACGTCTATCTCTGCCTGCACGGCCCCTATCGCCAGTTCGACGAGCGCCTCACCCGGGTGGCCCTCACGCTCGGGGCCAGCCCCTGGGGGGCCTGGTGGCGAGTCAAGGGTCCCCTGCTCGCCCGTCCCCTGCTGTTCGCCTTCGGTGTCGGGGCGGCGGTGAGCCTGGCTCAATACCTGCCGACCCTGCTGTTCGGGGGCGGGCGGGTCGTCACCATCACCACGGAGGCGGTGGCCATCGGCAGCGGCCTCAACCGACGGCTGGCGGGGCTCTACGGCCTGCTGCAACTGCTGTTGCCCCTTTTCATCTATGCCCTGGCGCTCTGGCTGCCGCGGCGCATCAACCCCGCCCTGAGGCCCTGACCCGATGCTGCATACCTCCGCACTCACCCTCTTCCTCGACGGCGCCCCCCTGCTGACGCTCCCCCCCCTCAGGGTGGCCCCGGGCGAGGTGCTCACCTTGATGGGACCGAGCGGCTGTGGCAAGAGCTCCCTGCTGGCGGCCCTGGCGGGAGTGCTGCCACCCGGGGGCCCCATCCGGCTGACCGGGGACATCCTGCTCGGCACACATCGCCTCACCCCGCTGCCCCCCCAGGAGAGGGGGGTCGGCATCCTGTTTCAGGATGACCTGCTGTTTGCCCACCTGACGGTGTCCGAAAATCTGATGTTCGGCATGCCGGCGCATCTCAAGGGGATGGCGGCAAGGCAGACCCGGGCCCGCGAGGCGCTGACCGAGGTCGGGCTGGAGGCTCAGGCGGACAAGCTGCCCGGGGCGCTCTCCGGCGGCCAGAAAGCCCGCGTCAGCCTGCTGCGTGCCCTGCTGGCCGAGCCCAGGGCATTGTTGCTGGACGAGCCCTTCTCCCGCCTCGACAAGCCGCTGCGGGCGGCATTCAGAACCCTGGTGTTCGAGCGCCTGCGCACGCAGGCCATCCCCGCCCTGCTGGTGACCCACGACGAAGAGGATGCGCCGGGTACCATCTTGCAGCTGATCCCCCCAGCCATCCCAGAAGAGGAGCACCACCTTGTTTGATCGCCACCTGATCCCGGTTATCCGCCGCCCCCTCGCCGCGCTCGCCCGCCCCCTGTGCCGGGCCGGGGTGAGCGCCAACCAGGTGAGTCTCGCCGGCTTTCTCATCGGCATGCTGGCGCTGCCGCTGCTGGCATTTGGCTGCTATCAGTGGGCGTTGGCGGCGATTCTGCTCAACCGGCTGCTGGACGGGCTGGATGGCGCCGTGGCGCGGGAAACGGGCATCACCGACTGCGGCGGGTTTCTCGACATCACGCTGGATTTCATCTTCTACGCCGCCGTGGTGCTGGGCTTTGCCCTCGCCGACCCGGCCAACGCCCTGGCCGCCGCCACCCTGCTGTTCGCCTTCATGGGCACGGGATCGAGCTTTCTGGCCTTTGCCATCATGGCGGGCAAGCGGGGCATCGAGAGCCCCGTCTACCACCACAAATCCCTCTACTATCTGGGCGGGCTCACCGAGGGGAGCGAAACCATCGTCCTCTTCGTGCTCATGTGCCTCTGGCCCGCCGCCTTCGTGCCACTGGCCTTCGGTTTCGCCCTGCTCTGTGCCATCACGACCCTGACCCGGATCTGGAGCGGCTACCACACCCTGCGCTGACGGGATCCCGGGGGGCACGCCGGCACGGAGCACTTGCGCCTGCACGCCAATGTTTTACCATGACGGCACTCTTTTTCAGGCTCACGAGAACCCTATGCGTCGCCTTGTCTGTGTCCTCTCCCTGTTTCCCCTGATCTACGGCTGCAGCAGCACGCCGGCGCCCAAGCCCGTGGTCAAACCCCAGCCCAACAGCGCCTTCATCAACCAGACGCCGCCGAGCAAACCCTTCTACGGACAGGTGAGCCAGCCCGGGGTCAGCAAGGGGGACTTCGCCAATCGTTCCAACGTGGACAACTTCGTGCAGCGGATGGTGCAAAAGCACGGCTTCGACAGCGCCGAGCTGCACCGGGTACTGGCCCAGGCCGAGCGTTATGACTGGATCATCAAGCTGATGGACGCCCAGGCCCCTACCACCAGACCGCCCACCGGTCCGACCGGCGCCTGGAACCGCTACCGCGCCAAGTTCATCACCCCGGACAACGTACAGAACGGCGTCAACTTCTGGCGTGAATACGAGAGTGAACTCAACCGGGCGCAGCAGATCTACGGGGTGCCACCCGAGATCATCGTCGGCATCATCGGGGTGGAGACCCGCTGGGGTCGGGTGATGGGCAAGACGCGCATTCTCGACGCCCTGGCGACCCTGGCATTTGACTACCCGCGCCGCGCCGACTTCTTCACCGGCGAGCTGGAAGCCTTCCTGGTGATGACCCGGGATGAAGGGATGGATCCCACCGAACCCAAGGGCTCCTATGCCGGGGCCATGGGCTACGGCCAGTTCATGCCGTCGAGTTTTCGCAACTACGCGGTGGACTTCAACGGCAACGGCCACACCAACCTGTGGGATCCGGTGGATGCCATCGGCAGCGTGGCCAACTACTTCAAGGCCCACGGCTGGGAGAAAGGGCAGCCGGTGGCAGTACGCGGCCAGGGACAGCTGCCGGGCTATGAGCACGGCTTCCAGACCCGCTACCCGGTGGCCACCCTGCGCGGTGCCGGGCTGACTCCCACCGGCAATCTGGGCAACCACAAGGAGGCGAGCCTGCTGCGTCTGGATGTCGGCACCGGTTACCAGTACTGGTACGGCCTGCCCAACTTCTACGCCATCACCCGCTACAACCACAGCACCCACTACGCCATGGCGGTATGGCAGCTTGGCCTTGCCGTCAGGGATGCCAGAGGCGGCTACTGAGTCAGCCTCAATGCCAACGAAAACGGGCCCGCAGGCCCGTTTTTTTATTCGTTCTCCAGCAACCAGCGCTTGAGCAGGGCGGCCAGCAGCTCCTGTTCGGCCAAGGTCAATGGGGCCAGCAGGCGGCGCTCGTTCGCCACGTGCTGTTCCACCGCATGGTCAACCAGCTCCCGCCCCGGCGCCGTCAGGCAGACCAGCAGGCTGCGCCTGTCATCGGGGGAGGCTTCACGTCTTATCAGGCCACGCTGCTCCAGCTTGTCGAGCCGGGCCGTCATGGCCCCTGAACTCAGCATGGCGGACTGGTAGAGCGCAGTCGGGGTCAGCGGCTCGCCGGCCCGACGCAGGGTCGCCAGGATATCGAAATCGGACCCCAGCAGACCGCACTCCTTGAGGGTCTCGCTCACTTCGCGCCCGGCGATCGCCGCCATGCGCGCCACCCGCCCCAGCACCCCCATGGGGGTGCAGTCGAGGTCCGGGCGCTGCCGGGCCCACTGGGCCAGCAGCTGATCTACATGATCACTCTCCATTCGGGCTCCATTATCTCTACATGAAGATACTTGATAATAAACCAACTCGCGGCTAATGTATCTTTACTTAAAGATACTTTTTTGCGAGATAACCATGCCGCTGCTGATCGCCCTGCTCGCCCCCCTGCTCTGGGGCAGCACCTATGCCGTCGTCAGTCTCTACCTGACCGACTACTCCCCCTACTGGGTGGCCGTGTGGCGCGCCCTCCCCGCCGGGGTGCTGCTGCTGTTGCTCCATCCCCGCAGGCCGCCTCTCGTCTGGAGCAGGCAGTTCCTGCTGGCGTTTTGCAACATCACCGCCTTCTTCGCCCTGCTGTTCGTGGCGGCGTTTCGCCTGCCCGGCGCCGTGGCGGGTACGTTGGGAGCGACGCTGCCCCTCATCCTGATGGGGCTGGCCTGGCTGCAAGACGGTGTCAGACCGACGATCAAGTGGCTGTTGCTGGGGGTGATGGGGCTCGTCGGGGTGCTCTTGCTGCTCAATCCCTCTGCCAATCTGGATCCCGTCGGCGTGGCGTGCGCCCTGCTCGCCACCCTGCTCATCGGCCAGTCGAGCCGCTGGATGCAACGCTGGCCGGTGGATGATCTGCTGGCCCTGACCGCCTGGCAGCTGCTGCTGGGCGGCCTGATGCTGATCCCGCTGGCCTGGTGGCTGGCCGGCCCCATGCCCCTGCCCCGGGCTGACGCCACTCCCGGGCTTATCTGGCTGGTGATCCTCAACACGGCCCTGGCCTACTGGGCCTGGCTCTGGGGACTCAAACGCCATGGCCCGGAGGTGATGGGGATGCTGGCCCTCACCAACCCCATGGTGGCGGTCTCCTGCGGTGTGCTAATGGTGGGAGAAACCCTGGATGGCCGTCAGTGGCTCGGCATCGGCATCATCCTGCTCTCTCTCTTCCTGATGAAGCTGCCGGCCCGCCCCTTCCTCAAGCGCTGGCAGAACCGCAAGGCCGCCACCGGCAGCGTCGACAACGGCTGATCCGCAGTCAACCCGACACAAAAAGAAGAGGAGCCACCAGGGCTCCTCTTTCACATGGGTTGTTGCCGTGAGGGTCAGACCCCGGCCTTGGCCAGGGCGGCGGAGACGATCTGCTGGGCTTCCTGCTGGATGAGGTCCAGGTGCGCCTCCCCCTTGAAGCTCTCCATGTAGATCTTGTAGATGGACTCGGTACCGGAGGGGCGCGCCGCGAACCAGCCGTTCTCGGTCACCACTTTCAGGCCGCCGATGGCGGCATCGTTGCCAGGCGCCTTGGTCAGCTTGGCGAGGATGGGCTCACCAGCCAGGGTGGAGGCTTCCACCAGGGCCGGATCCAGCTTGGAGAGCACCGCCTTCTGGGCGCTGTTGGCCGGAGCATCGATGCGGCGGTAGCTGGAGCGGCCGAATCTGGCTTCGAGCGCATCATAGTGGGCCTGGGGATCCTTGCCGGTCACCGCCAGGATCTCGGCCGCCAGCAGCGCCAGGATGAAGCCATCCTTGTCGGTGGTCCAGACGGTACCGTCCTTGCGCAGGAAGGAGGCACCCGCGCTCTCCTCGCCGCCAAAGCCGAACTCGCCGCTGTAGAGACCGTCCACGAACCACTTGAAGCCGACCGGCACCTCTTTGAGGGTGCGACCGATCTCGCCGGCCACCCGGTCGATCATGGAAGAGGAGACCAGCGTCTTGCCGACGGCCGCCCCCTTGGGCCAGCCGGTTCTGTGGGTGAACAGATACTGGATGGCCACCGCCAGATAGTGGTTCGGGTTCATCAGGCCCGCCTTGGTGACGATGCCGTGACGGTCGTAGTCAGGGTCATTGCCAAGGGCGATGTCGAACTTGTCTTTCAGGGCAATCAGGCTCGCCATCGCGAACGGGCTGGAACAGTCCATCCGGATCTTGCCGTCTTTGTCCAGGGTCATGAAGGAGAAGGTCGGGTCGACCTTGTAGTTCACCACCTCGATGTCCAGACCGTAGCGCCTGGCGATGACGTCCCAGTAGGCGACGCCGGAGCCACCCAGCGGATCCACGCCGATCTTGATGCCAGCCTGCTTGATGGCGGCCAGATCCAGCACGTTCTCGAGATCATCCACATAAGGGGTGACATAGTCGTGTTCCACCACGAACGGGCTCTTGAGGGCCTCGGCAAACGGCATCCGCTTCACGCCGGCCAGGCCCGCTTCCAGGATCGCGTTGGCGCGGTCTTCCACCCACTTGGTGATCTCGCCTTCGGCAGGACCGCCGTGGGGCGGGTTGTATTTGAAGCCACCATCTTCCGGCGGGTTGTGGGACGGGGTGATCACCACGCCGTCCGCCTGCGCCACGGGTTTGCCTGCGTTGTGGCGCAGGATGGCATGGGAGATGACCGGGGTCGGCGTGAAGCCGAGGCCGGCCTGAATGCGGGTCTCAACACCGTTGGCCGCCAGCACTTCCACCGCGCTGGCAAAGGCGGATTCAGACAGGGCATGGGTATCCATGCCGACGAACAGCGGCCCCGTGATACCGGCCTGCTGGCGGTACTCCACCAGCGCCTGGGTCACCGCCAGAATGTGGGATTCGGTGAAGGCGCTGTGCAGGGCGCTGCCGCGGTGACCGGAGGTGCCGAAGGCGACCCGCTGCTCAGGGCGGCTCATGTCCGGCTTGTTGAGGTAGTAGGCGCTGACCAGACGGGGAATGTTGGTCAGATCGCAAAGACGAGCCGGCTGACCGGCGTGGGAATGCTGTGCCATGGCGTTTTCCTTGAGCTGAGCCTTGCCCGGCAAGGCCTGAAGTCATTGATGGGTTAAACGGCGCCGCACACCCGAGCCGTCAGATCCTCGTCATAACCCATGCTGTTCATGAGCTGGGCCACCATGTTCTGCTTGCGGCTGGTATTGGTATTGGTGATCACCCAGAACGGGGTCTCCGGTACCGGCTTGGGCTTGGTGGTGCTGCCACTGGCACGCAGCGCTTCCGGGTCACGGGAGAAGTAGACGCGCTTGCGCCCTTTTATCTCGGTCGCCTGGGTGAAGCCTTCCGGGTTGTCCCGATAGAGGGTGCTCAATACCAGCATGAAGCGGTTGATGGACTTCTCTTCTTTCTGAAGCTCGCCGGAATCCAGCAGTGCCTCCAGCCCCATGGCATCGGCCACGGGTTGCGGTTGCATCGCAGGCGCGGCCGCCACGGTTGCCGTGCCAGCCTGGGCGGGTTGCTCCAGCAGGCGACGCAGGATATCGGACGCACTCTCGCCGATGTGCCGGGTCTGGCTCGCGATAAAGAAGTAGAGATCGTCATCAAGCTCGATGGTTTTCATAGGGATGCGCTGGACTCGTCGAAATTCGGATGCGGCGATTATACATAGGCAGACCCGGCAGCCCAAGCAAGGGGCGGACAGATGTGCATGAATCTCCTTGAGAATACGGCATAATGACGGGCCAAGTGTGTGATCCCCCGCACTGATAGCCGATCCCGGGGAGATATTTTTGAAAAAAAACCACAAAAAAATCCCCCCACCAGGAATGAAATCCTTTTCTTTCAGTGTGTTAAAAATTATGGCGATAGAGCCCACGACCGATAAGGTGTCATTTTGCAACAATACCCACGATTGAACTTCAAGGAACAGGGCGAAGGCCCGACTGTCGTGCTGATCCATGGCCTCTTTGGCAGCCTGGACAACCTCGGCCTGCTGGCGCGCCCCCTCAGCGAACAATACCGGGTCATCAGCGTCGATCTGCGCAATCACGGTGCCTCCTTTCACTCGGACGAGATGAGCTACCCGGCTCAGGCGGCGGACATCCTGGCCCTGCTGGACCATCTTGGACTTGAGCAGGTGGCCCTGGTGGGCCACTCCATGGGGGGCAAGGTCGCCATGCAGGTCGCCAAGCAGGCCCCTCACAGGGTCAGCAAGCTGGTAGTGGCGGACATCGCCCCGGTGGCCTATCCCCACGCCCGCCACAAGAACGTGTTTGCCGGGCTCAATGCCACGCTGGCCACGCCCCCCCAGAGCCGCAGCGAGGCGGAAGCCATGCTGGCCGAGCACATCGAGATCGCCGGGGTGCGCCAGTTCCTGCTCAAATCCTTCGCCAAAGGGGAGTCTGGATGGGGGTGGCGTTTCAACGTGCCGGCCCTTGAGCGCAACTACGCCAACATCATGGGCTGGCCCGACGATGAACGCCGCTTCGAAGGCGCGACACTCTTCATCAAGGGGGGCGACTCCGACTATATGCTGCCCGAATACACCGGGGCCGCAATGGCCCAGTTCCCGGCTGCCAAGGCCCGCGTCATCGCCGGCACGGGTCACTGGCTGCACGCGGAAAAGCCGGTTTTGTTCAACAAACTGGTTGTGGATTTCCTGTCGACAGGCGGTTAACAGTTTCAAATCCTTTGTGATATAGTGCGCCCGTCTTAAGGAGTGCGCGCAATCCATGCTGAGTGAACACATCGATCTCATCGAGAGTCTGGGCCTGAAACTGTTCTTCGTGGCCATCTTCCTGCTGATTGGTCTGGCCATTCAGGACGTGCTCAAACGGGGCAATGTGCCCCGCTTCGGCCGCTTCATCGTCTGGCTGGTGCTGTTTCTGGGTTGCGCGGGTTTTGTCGCCAAGGGGCTGATCGAAATGGGCTGGGAAGGCTCAGGGATCGGCTAACTACTTTTCATCTGTGATGTATGGCCAAACAGCAAACTGATCGAACAACACTGGATCTGTTCGCAACTGAGAAGCGCCCCGGCAGGCCAAAGACCAATCCACTCCCCCGCGAGACCCAGCTCAAGATCAACAAGCGCAACCAGCTCAAGCGCGATCGTGAGAACGGGCTGAAACGGGTCGAGTTAAAGGTGGAAGCCGAGTTGCTGGAGCGCCTGAACCAACTTGCGCTGCAACAGAACGTCAGCCGAGCCGAGCTGATCCAATCTATCCTGAAGCAACAGATCGAGTCTGCTCATGCAGCAGGCATCGCAATCTGAACCGTCAAGCATCAACACCAGATACGGGTAACGAAACACTATGGCTAGTGTAGGTCTGTTTTTCGGCAGCGATACCGGTAATACCGAAGCTGTCGCCAAGATGATCCAGAAAGAACTGGGCAAACAACTGATTGAAGTCCGTGACATTGCCAAGAGCAGCAAGGCCGACATCGACAGCTTCGATCTGCTGATGTTCGGCATCCCGACTTGGTACTACGGCGAAGCCCAGGCCGATTGGGACGACTTCTTCCCCGAGCTCGAAGAGATCGACTTCAACAACAAGCTGGTGGCCATCTTCGGATGCGGCGATCAGGAAGACTATGCCGAGTACTTCCTCGACGCCATGGGCACCCTGCGTGACATCGTCGAAGCCAAGGGCGCCATCATCATCGGCCACTGGCCGACCGCGAGCTACGAGTTCGAAGCCTCCAAGGCGCTGGTGGATGACAAGCACTTCGTGGGCCTGGGCATCGACGAAGATCGCCAGCCGGAGCTGACCGCCGAGCGCGTCAAGGGCTGGTGCAAACAGTTGCACGAAGAGATGTGCCTGGGTGAGCTGGAGTGATCTGATCTCCCTCCCTCTTCATGCAACAAGGGCCCCGACGGGGCCCTTGTTGCATCTGCAGCAGGCATTCAGCCCCCCCTGTGCTGGGGCTTGGATCTGACATAGAGGGTGCGCTTCACCTGGGCCACCAGCTCGCCCTGGCCATCCTGCACCTGCACCTCGAACTCGGGAAAGTGCTTGTCTCCCCCCTCGGTCGCCGCCACGATCGATGCCAGCTTGGCGTCGCTCAGGGTGAACTCCGCCACCAGTTTGCCCTTGCCCGGCTTGATGAAATTGATGCTGCCCGCCTTGTCCCACACGTAGTAGCGGTTCTTGAAATAGCCCATCAGCATCAACGGGTAGATGGGATCCGTCATGGCGAACATGCTGCCACCGAACTGGGTCCGGTTGGCATTCTTGTTCCACCAGCGGGACTTGAGAGTGACCCGGCAGAAGCGAAAATCGGGGCTCAGGGTTTCTATCTTGATGCCAGCACCCCAGAAGGGGGGCCAGGCGTTGAGGGCGCAGCGCACCCAGGCGGCATTGCCGAAAAGCCAATCCATGGATCTCATCCGACCAGACTATAAAGAAGTCACATAGTATCAACATTCTCCGGTCGAGCAAGCGGGCCTGAATATTCCCATAACGGGCTTGATGAGCTAAAGCCCTTGAATTGCTGGGTTTATTTTTAACTTGGCTACGACCTATAATGACAGGCCAAGCGAGTTCGTGGTTGCCATTACAGCGGCAGTCAATCAGAATAACCACACCTTCGAGAATGCGAATAAATAGAAATGGCAGACAACAACCAAGCGTTAAAAAAGGCCGGGCTCAAGATCACCTTGCCCCGTGTCAAGATCCTGGAAATCCTGCAACAGCCGGACTGCCAGCACACCAGTGCGGAAGATCTGTACAAACGGCTGATCGATCAGGGCGAGGAGATTGGTCTCGCTACCGTTTATCGCGTTCTCAACCAGTTTGATGATGCCGGTATCGTCACCCGTCACCATTTCGAAGGGGGCAAGTCGGTGTTCGAGCTGGCCACCCAGGAGCACCACGACCACCTGGTCTGCCTCGACTGCGGCAAGGTGATCGAGTTCTCCGACGAGGTGATCGAACAGCGCCAGCGCGACATCGCCAAGGCGCACAACATCCGCCTGACCAACCACAGCCTTTACCTGTATGGCCACTGCGCCAACGGTGACTGCAAGCACGACGATTGATTCGGCCGGGTCGGCGCAATAAAAAAGCCAGCATCATGCTGGCTTTTTTGTGTCCGCAATCCGGACCAGAAGCGGCAGGGTTTCCCCTGCCCTTTCTATCAGACCTCGGCCTTGCCCCAGACGTCACGCAGGGCCACGGTGCGGTTGAACACCAGGCGCTCGGCGCTGGAGAGCTTGTTGTCGGCGCAGAAGTAACCTTCACGCTCGAACTGGTAGGCAAACTCCGGCTTGGCATCCTTCAGGGAAGCTTCCACCCGGGCCCCTTCGATGATCACCAGGGATTCCGGATTCAGAGCCGCTTCGAAGTCATCCTCGGCGCCCGGGTTCGGCACCTTGAACAGACGGTCATAGAGACGCACTTCGGCCGGCAGGGAGTGAGTGGCGCTGACCCAGTGGATCACCCCTTTCACCTTGCGACCGTCCGCCGGATCCTTGCCCAGGGTCTCGGGGTCGTAAGAGCAGTAGATGCAGGTGACCTTGCCGTCCGCATCCTTCTCGACCCGCTCGGCCTTGATGACGTAGGCGTTGCGCAGGCGCACTTCCTTGCCCAGCACCAGTCGCTTGAACTGCTTGTTGGCTTCCTCTTTGAAGTCCGCCTCGTCGATGAAGATTTCGCGGGAGAAATGCAGCTCACGGGTCCCCATCTCCGGCTTGTTCGGGTGCGCAGGCGCCGTCAGCACCTCGTCCGCCGCCAGGTTCTCGATCACCACCTTCACCGGGTGCAGCACGGCCATGGCGCGCGGGGCGTTCTCGTTGAGATCGTCGCGGATGCAGGCTTCCAGCATGCTCATCTCGACGATGTTGTCCTGCTTGGTCACGCCGATGCGCTTGCAGAACTCGCGGATGGAGGCCGGGGTGTAACCACGGCGGCGCAGACCGGAGACGGTCAGCATGCGCGGATCATCCCAGCCGTTCACGTGCCCCTCGGTCACCAGCAGGTTCAGCTTGCGCTTGGACATGACGGTGTATTCGAGGTTCAGACGGGAGAACTCGTACTGACGGGGGTGACAGTCGATGCTGATGTTGTCCAGCACCCAGTCATACAGGCGACGGTTGTCCTGGAACTCCAGGGTACACAGGGAGTGGGTGATCCCCTCCAGGGCGTCCGAGATGCAATGGGTGAAGTCATACATCGGGTAGATGCACCACTCGTCACCGGTCTGGTGGTGGTGGGCAAACTTGATGCGATAGATGACGGGATCGCGCATCACCATGAAGGGGGATGCCATGTCGATCTTGGCGCGCAGGCAGGCGCTCCCTTCGGCCATCTCACCGTTTTTCATCTTGGCGAACAGGGCCAGGTTCTCTTCCACGCTGCGATCGCGGAACGGGCTGTTCTTGCCAGGGGCAGTCAGGGTGCCGCGGTATTCACGCATCTGCTCCGGGGAGAGCTCGTCCACATAGGCCAGTCCCTTCTCGATGAGCTCGATGGCGTAGCCGTGCAGCTTGTGGAAATAGTCGGAGGAGTAGCAGATCTCGCCGCTCCACTGGAAGCCCAGCCACTGGACGTCCTGCTTGATGGACTCCACGAACTCGATGTCTTCCTTCGCCGGGTTGGTGTCATCGAAACGCAGGTTGCACTGACCCTGATAGTCGCGGGCGATGCCGAAGTTCAGGCAGATGGATTTGGCGTGGCCGATATGGAGATAACCGTTCGGCTCCGGCGGGAAACGGGTATGCACGCTGCTGTGCTTACCGCTGGCCAGATCTTCATCAATGATCTGACGAATAAAGTTAGTTGGGCTGTTCGCCTGACTCATGGCTCACCTCAAAAATGCGTCACTGGCGGACGTTGTGCCGGCTGGCACCCTCATACCCCCGCCGTCAAGCCGGGTATGATCCCTCATTACGCGCCCTGCCTCAACCTGAATTTGGCCAATTCGGGTCATTGGCGCACCAAAAACGGCGAAACGGGAGAAATTGCAGAGATCCTGGTCAAAAAAAGCCCCGCACGGGGCGGGGTCTCAAGCGATGAAAAACAGACAAAACACACACACAACAAAGGTTCACACGCAGAGTCAACCTTTCCCAAACCCGATGGCCATCGACCTTGGGAAAGGCGGGTCTTGCGACCCACCTTGCGTTATGGATTGAGAGCTATCAGTTCAGCTCGGTGACGCGGCTGGTACGCTTGCCATCGAAGCTGGTGGTACGCAGGTAGACCTTGCCATCCACGGTCGGCTTGGCGGCAGCGTCGTAGGCGCTCCAGCTCTTGCCGTCCAGGCTGTACTGGATGGGCAGACCCGGCAGATCCACGTTCGCTTCCAGCACACCGTTCACCACCTTGGCACCCGGTACGGAGAGGCGATATTCCACCCCGGCCTGGTCCAGTTTCGGCAGTACGCGCTGACCCAGCACGTTGGCAAACTGGTTCCACTCCTTGTTCAGGGTGGCCTTGTTGACATGCTTGGTGGTGCCGGAGAACTCGCGACCCTTCACGTAATCGAGCTCGAAGCCGCCCTTGTGCCAGGCGCGCTCGGCCACGGAGAAGATGCGCGGATAGACCATGTATTCGTACTGGGCATCGGTGCGCACGGTTTCACTCCACTGCTGACCGGAGATCCCCTTGAACTTGACCGGATCCTGGTCACCCTTGGCCACGAAGGCGTTGCCGTCGCGGTCAACCGAGGTCTCGGCGTTCTGCGGCAGGTTTTCCGGGGCGAAGGCAAACACCTTGCGGGTGTCGTTGAAGCGGGTTGCCCAGTAGTAGCCACGCTCAGCCGGGTGCACCTCGTTCGGGAAGTCGAAGTAGAGGTAATCCGGGTTGGAGAGCACCACGTCATAACCCTTGTGCGCCCACTTCATCGCCTCGTTGAAGCCACCCCAGTAGAGGGTTTCCCAGAAGTTAACCCGGGTCTTGTCGGTGGCGAATACGCTGGCATCCGTGGCGTACTTCAGGCCATCTTCCCACGCCTGCAGGGTGGAGAAGCCGTGGCCCTTGACCATCTCGCTCACTTCCTTGGCAAAGTAGACCGGCAGCTCGGCCACGTCCTTGATCTTGCCATCGTCGATCATCTTCTGGCACATGGGGGACTTGCCGAACGGCTTGTCCTGCTTGCTGGAGTCGACGTTGCCCTTCCAGGCCACCAGATCTTCTTTCTTGGTGACGGCCGGATCCTGGTAACCACCGCCCTGCATGATGTTCTTCGCCTCGTCACCACCGTAGTGCCAGGCGGTCAGCGGCTGGCCGGCGGCCTGGTGCATCTGGGCCACTTCATCCATCACCTTGGCAACGAAGGTGGCGGCACCCGGCTGGCAGGGGTTGATGAAGGACATCTTGTCGTAGAACTGTACCGAGGTGACGTTGGAGGTATCGGCCGGGTCAGTCAGACGGAACTGGTTGGCCTCGGCTTCTTTGCCCTCGCTCATCAGACGCTTGTAGCGCGCCTCCATGGAGACCACGGCGGCACGGGCGTGGGCCGGCATGTTGATCTCGGGGATCACTGTCACACCGCGGGCCTTGGCATAGCGTACCAGGTCGATGTAGTCCGCCTTGCTGTAGAAACCGGAGCCCTGGTTGTCGCTGGTGGGGCCGGAGCCAAGCTGCGGCATCAGGCACTTGGTTTCGGACTCGTCATGGCAACGCTGGCTGCCGACGTCGGTCAGCTCCGGCAGGCCCGGGATCTCCAGACGCCAGCCTTCATCGTTGGTCAGCCCCAGGTGCAGCACGTTGAGCTTCATGGCGGACATCTGGTCAACCAGCTTCTTCATGGTCTCCGGGCTTCTGAAGTGACGGGCCACGTCGGTCTGCATGCCACGGTATTCAAAGCGCGGCGCATCCTCGACGCTCATCTGGCTCACCAGCTTGTCGTCAACGCCCAGCAGAGAGATCAGGGACTGGGCGCCCCAGAAGGCGCCGTCAACGTCGTGCCCCTGAATGACGGTGCCCTTCTTGCCGATGGTCATGTCGTAGCCTTCGGCCTGCTTGAGCTTGCTGCCGAGCTTGATGGTGACCGGGTAGCCGGTGTCGGAGAGGGTAACACCCAGCTTGGTCAGTTGCGCCTTCAGGGCCTCGGCGCGATCGCTCGGCAGGTCAAGGGCATTGAGCTTGATGGTGGAGAAGTCGACTTGCGGGCCGGCCTTGACCACCTGCTTCATCGGGCTTGGCAGGATGCGGTCGTCAATCTTGCCGGCAGGCAGCAGGGTACTGGTCTGGTTCGCGGCGAAACGGGTCTCGCTGTTCATCAGGATGTTGTTGTCATCCTTGGTGCGCTTCCAGCCATCGGCCGGCATCGGCTTCTCGTAGGTGCTGGCATCGTCGATGTTGCTCATGCTGGCCAGCACTTTCGGCTCGGCCCCTTCACTGGCGACATACCAGTTCGGCATGATGTCAGATTCGAACAATACCCAGTATTCCACCACCAGGGGCACCTCGACCGTGGCGTCCTTGGCAAAGCCCTGGAACTTCTCGGTCGGCGTCAAACGATAGAGGTCGCCGGTCAGGTGGGTGATGGTGAACTGGTCGTTGTCCAACCGCTGGATGCGGCGGATGGAGGAGACATAGATGCTCCAGTCCTTGGAGGTGACGTCGGCACCGGTATTGGTCAGGTGCAGCTTGGCAACGCCGCAGCTCGCCCACTCGGAGCCCAGCGCCTGGCAGTCAAGACCGGCGCCGGCACCGTCGTTGGTGACGACTTCGTACTTGACAACTAGGTTGCTGGCGAGGGCGTCGACCACGGCTTGCCTGGCAGCATCGGCTGCAAGTGCGGGACCGGCGAAAACGGTAGACATGGCAATGGCTAACAGAGAATGTTTCAAGTTCATAACTGCTGCTCTCATTTGAAGTAAAGGTTGGATTTTCTTGGCTTTTTTTATATGGGGCCCCGAGGCGGGGCCCTTAGTTATGTCAACAATGGACTTAGACTTGAGGTGAGCGAGTCGCTCGATTAACGCAGGGCTTTCATCTCACCGGCGATGATCTCGGCCAATGGGCCCAGAATCACCTGCAGGTTCTGCTCACCGAGCTTGACCACACCGGCCGCGCCCAGGGCTTTGAGCTTGCGCTCGTCAACGATGCTGCGGTCTTTCAGGGTCAGACGCAGACGGGTGATGCAGGCATCGATGGTCACCAGGTTCTCCTGACCACCCAGCACTTCCAGATACTGCTTGGCCAGCTCGGTGCGGTCGGTGGTTTGAGCCTGTACCGGCACGGCTTCGTCATCTTCACGACCCGGGGTTTTCAGGTTGAACTTGGCGATCACGGCGCGGAAGACCACGTAGTAGAGGCCGAAGAAGACCAGACCCTGTACCAGCAGCATGTACCACTGGGTCGCCAGCGGGTTGCGGCTGGAGAGCACCATATCCACCAGACCGGCGCTGAAGCCGAAACCGGCGATCCAGTGCATGGAGGCTGCGATGAACACGGAGATACCGGTCAGCAGGGCGTGGATGACGTACAGTACCGGCGCCACGAACATGAAGGAGAACTCGAGCGGCTCGGTCACCCCGGTGAAGAAGGCGGCAAAGGCGGCAGCGATCATGATGGACGCAACCTTCTCTTTGTTCTCTTTCTTCGCGCTGTGGTAGATGGCCAGTGCGGCACCCGGCAGACCGAACATCATGATGGGGAAGAAGCCGGCCTGGTACATGCCGGTCACGCCCACGACAGCCTTGCCAGCGTCGATGGAGGACTGGCCACCCAGGAAGTTCGGGATGTCGTTGATGCCGGCCACGTCGAACCAGAACACGGAGTTCAGGGCGTGGTGCAGACCGACCGGGATCAGCAGACGGTTGAAGAAGGCGTAGATGCCGGCACCGGTGGAGCCCATGCTGACGATGGATTCACCGAAGCTCACCAGGCCACCGTAGATGACCGGCCAGACGGCCATCAGGATGAAGGAGACCACGATCATCACCACGGAGGTCACGATCGGCACCAGACGACGACCGGAGAAGAAGGCCAGCGCCTTGTGCAGCTCCACGCTGCTGAAGCGGTTGTAGAGCTCGGCGGCGATGACACCACACAGGATGCCGACGAACTGGTTGCTGATCTTGGCAAAGGCTGCCGGCACCTGGTCGGCCGGGATGCCCTTGATCTGGGCCACGGCGCCCGGGCTCAGCAGGGTGGTGACCACCAGGAAGCCGACCAGACCGGCCAGCGCGGCGGAACCGTCTTTATCCTTGGACATACCGTAAGCGACGCCGACGGCGAACAGAATGGGCATACTGTCGATGATGGCGGCGCCCGCCTTGATCAGAAACGCAGCCAGAGGGCTTCCGCCACCCCAACCGTTCGGGTCAATCCAGTAGCCAATCCCCATCAGGATCGCGGCGGCAGGCAATACCGCTACCGGCACCATCAGGGCACGGCCGATCTTTTGCAAATAACCGAGAATGTTCACGGTTCCTCTCCTTAGTTGGTGTTTTTCTAGAAATTAAGTGCTTATCACGTTCGACGCATAAGCCATCAAGGCTTGATTGGCAGTCTATGTGTTTTATTTCGCTGCGCAAATTAATAAACCAGCTTTCGTGATCATTATCACTCAACAGAGATAAAGGTAGCCGATAGATGTGGCTTAGTTCGCAATCTTTATTTACGCTATAAAACAACTTGAATCCGTGTCTGGTCCCTTGCCGTCACTCCCTGTGCGGCAACCGTACTGAGGTATATAAAATGCGCCTGATCCCGTTGAAGTCTGCCAGCCAGGTGGGTCTCTGGTCTGCCCGTTACATCGTTGACCGCATCAATGCGTTCAAACCCACTGCCGAGCGCCCCTTCGTGCTGGGTCTGCCCACTGGCGGCACCCCGCTCAACACCTACAAGCGCCTGATTGAGCTGCATAAAGCCGGCGAGGTGAGCTTCCAGAACGTGGTCACCTTCAACATGGACGAGTACGTGGGGCTGCCCAAGGAACATCCGGAGAGCTATCACAGCTTCATGCACAACAACTTCTTCAATCACGTGGACATTCGCCCGGAAAACATCAACATCCTCAATGGCAACGCCGAGGATCTGGTGGCCGAGTGCCAGCGCTACGAAGACAAGATCAAGTCCTACGGCAAAATCCACCTGTTCATGGGCGGCGTCGGCAATGACGGCCACATCGCCTTCAACGAACCGGCCTCTTCCCTGGCTTCCCGTACCCGGGTCAAGACCCTGACCGAAGACACCCGCATCGCCAACTCCCGCTTCTTTGGCGGCGACATGGAGCAGGTGCCCAAGCTGGCCCTGACCGTGGGCGTCGGCACCCTGATGGACGCCGAAGAGATCCTGATCCTGGTGGTCGGTCACGCCAAGGCCCAGGCCCTGCAGGCCACCGTGGAGGGCAGCGTCAACCACATGTGGACCATCTCCACCCTGCAACTGCATCCGAAAGGGATTGTGGTGTGCGACGAACCTTCCACCATGGAGTTGAAGGTCAAGACGGTGCGCTACTTCCAGCAACTGGAAGCCGACAATATCAAGCACCTCTGAGGAGCTCCCATGTACGCTCTGACTAATTGCACTCTCTACACCGGCAGCTGCGTGCTCACCGGTTATGGCGTGGTCATCGATGGCGACAAGATTGTCGCCATCTCCCGCCAGGCAGAACTGCCTGCCGGCATCGAGCAGATTGACCTCCACGGCGCCAACCTCAGCGCCGGCTTCATCGACGTCCAGCTCAACGGCTGCGGTGGCGTCATGTTCAACGGTCACATCACCACGGACACCCTGGCCACCATGCAGGCGGCCAACCTGAAATCCGGGACCACCAGCTTCCTGCCGACCCTGATCACCAGCCCGGATGCGGACATGAAGCAGGCCGTCGCCGTCACCCGCGACTACATGGCCGCCCACCCCAACGAGGTGCTTGGCGTCCATCTGGAAGGGCCCTACACCAACCTCAAGCGCAAGGGGATCCACCCGGCCGAACAGATCCGCCAGCCCGCCGACGAGATGATCGACTTCTTCTGCGACAACGCAGACGCCATCGCCAAGATCACCCTGGCGCCGGAGCGCAACAAGCCCGAGCACATCCGCCGTCTGGTGGAGGCCGGCATCCTGGTCTCCGCCGGCCACACCGCCGCCAACTACGATCAGGCCATGGCGGGCTTTGACAACGGCATGCGCTTTGCCACCCACCTCTACAACGCCATGACCCCGACCCTGAATGGTCGCGAGCCCGGCGTGGTCGGTGCCATCTACGATCGCAAGGATGTCTATGCGGGCATCATCGTCGACGGCCACCACGTACACTGGGCCAACGTGCGCCTGGCGCACAGGATGCTGGGGGAGCGGCTGGTGCTGGTCACCGATGCAACGGCGGCGGCAGGTGCACCGGAAGGCTTTGAGAAATTTGATTTTTGCGGCGCAACCGTCTATTTCCGCGATGGTCAGTGCGTCGATGAGAATGGTACACTCGGCGGCTCCGCCCTCACCATGATCGAAGGGGTGGAAAATCTGGTCAAACAGGTCGGATTGCCGCTCGACGAAGCACTGAGAATGGCCACCCTTTACCCCGCTCGCGCCATTGGATGGGACTCGCGTCTCGGTAGTATCCAGGTCGGAAAAATTGCCAACCTCACCGTCTTTGATCAGGCCTTCGCGGTCTGCGGGACCGTGGTTAACGGACACTACACAACACAGTGACACTATGACTGGCGGACAAATAGCAAACGTAGATCTTATCAAGCAGGTAAACAGTGCGGTCGTCTATCGCCTCATTGACCTGCAGGGGCCCATCTCGCGGGTCAAAATTGCCGAGTTGAGTCAGCTGGCCCCGGCCAGCGTGACCAAGATAACCCGGCAACTGATCGAGCACGGCCTCATCAGGGAAACCTCGCCGCAAGCCTCCACCGGCGGGCGCCGCGCCATCTCCCTGACCACCATCAAGCATCGCTTCCAGTTTGTGTCCGCCAAGCTGGGTCGCGGCTACCTGCAGCTCTCCCTGTATGACCTCGACGGCAAGGAGCTCGATCAGCACATCACCCAGGTGACCGAGATCGAGCAGCAACCCGTGGTGGACATGCTGCTGCGGGAGATTGGCGCCTTCATCGACGCCAATCAGGATCGCAGCCGCAACCTCATCAGCATCGCGCTGACCATGCCGGGTCTGGTCAACCCGGAATCCGGCATGGTCATCTACACCCCCACCTACCAGATCCGCAACCTGGGGCTCGCCAAGCTCCTGGAGCACCACTTCAACCTCCCCTGCTACGTGGGCAACGACACCCGTTCGCTGGCGCTGGCCGAGCACTTCTTCGGCGAGTCCCGCGACTGCATGGACTCCATCCTGGTGAGTGTCCACCAGGGGACGGGCTCGGGCATCATCACCAAGGGCAAGGTGTTTCTTGGCCAGAACCGCAACGTCGGCGAAATAGGCCACATCCAGGTCGAACCCCTTGGCAAGCGCTGCCACTGCGGCAACTTCGGCTGCCTGGAGACCATCGCCTCCAACGAGGCCATCGTCGACAAGGTGAAGGAGCTCATCAGCCGCGGCCACCTGAGCTCGCTGCAGGAGAAGCACATCACCATCCAGGAGGTGTGCAAGGCGGCGGTGGCCGGTGACGAGCTGGCCCGCAGCGTGATCGAGAACGTGGGGGAGCACCTGGGGCGCGCCATCGCCATCACGGTCAACCTGTTCAACCCCCAGAAGGTGCTCATCGCCGGTGAAATCACCGCCGCCGAAGAGATCCTGATCCCGGCCATCCGCCGCTGTGTCGAGCACCAGTCTCTGCCAAGTTTCCATCGCGGCCTGCCCATCGTGAAGGCGCGCTTCCAGAACCAGCCCACCATCGGCGGCTTCGCCCTGGTCAAGCGCTCCCTGCTGGAAGGGGATCTGCTGCAGATCATCATGGAGCAGAAGTAGGCCCACCCCTTCGGACACGAAAACGGCAGCCAGTGGCTGCCGTGTTTTTATGGTCTGTTTTCGCCGGTTTA
>NZ_CAWMFQ010000132.1:0-13349 GCF_963866995.1 Aeromonas sp. ZOR0002
GAGATTGGCGCCGATTTCGGAGGGCATCACCATGCCTTCCTTGCCGGTCTCGGCGATGGTCTGGATGATGGTCGGGGTGAAGACGCGGTGCATGCCGGTCATCACCAGCAGGGGCCACAAAGCCCCCATGATGGCCACCGACAGCCAGCCCAGGTAGTCGTGGACCGTGTAGACCAGGCCGGAGATGGCGGTGCCAATCCAGATGCCGACGGGGCCGATGAAGAGGATGGCCAGCGGCGCCGCGATCAGCACGATCAGCATGGGTTTGAGGAAGTTCTTGGTGACCGCCGGGGTGATGCGGTCGACCCAGCCCTCGATGTAGGAGAGGCACCAGGTCATCACCAGCGCCGGAATGACGGTGTAGGTGTATTTGACCGCGGTCACCGGGACCAGGGCGAAGGTCACCTGCTCCCCTTCGGCGGCTCTGGCCATCAGCTCGATGAAGCTGGGGTGCACCAGCACGCCTGCGATGGCGATGGCCAGGGACATGTTGGTCTTGAACTTGACGGCGGCGGAGGCGGCCACCATCAGGGGCAGGAAGAAGAAGGCCCCATCCCCGGCCACCGTGAGGATGGTGAGGGTCGAGGAGCCTTTCTCCAGCACGCCGGTCATCTCCAGCACCATGGCCAGCAGCTTGAGCATGGAGCCGCCGATGATGGCCGGGATAAGGGGGGACATGGTGCCGATCAGGGCGTCGAGGATGGCGGCGCCCATGCGGCGCAGGCTCCAGCCAGCGGAAGCCTCCGGAAGCGGAGTCTGCCCGCCGCCCTGGGGCAGCAGGGCCAGCACTTCGCGATAGGCGTGGGAGACGGTGTTGCCGATGATCACCTGACACTGGTTGTCCGCCTGCACCACCCCGAGCACGCCCGTGATCGCCTTGAGGGCAGGGCCATTGACCCGGGCGGGATCGCCGAGCACAAAGCGCAGCCGCGTCATGCAGTGGGTCACGGCGACGACGTTGTCGGCGCCGCCGAGTGCGGTGATGACGGTACCGGCCAGAGCCGCATAGTTTTTTGACATCGAGGTAGATCCTTTTCACCAAGTGGGCCTGCTCGCCCCCGCCGCCGCGAAGGGCGGGAACGCGCATGAAACTGAATGTGGAACCGGTTCCACATAGAGTGCGCGGCCTGAGCGCGGGAGACAAGCACCTTGTGCAGCGAGCGTCCGGATCCGTGAATGGGATCACTGAACCCGGGCCAGCATACCATTCGTGCGACGACAAGCCGGGGGGCGGTGCAGTACACTGCGCCCCGTTACGAGCAAGGGAGAACACAATGACGACGATGCTTGAGGTGGCAAGGCGGGCAGGGGTGTCGAAGGCGACGGTCTCCCGGGTGTTGTCGGGCAATGGTTACACCAGCCAGGAGACCCGGGACCGGGTGCAGCAGGCCATCGAGGAGTGCGGCTATCGCCCCAACCTGGTGGCGAGGCAGCTGGCGACCAGGCACACCCGGACCCTGGGACTGGTGGTCACCAACACCCTCTACCACGGCGTCTACTTCGGCGAGCTGCTCTCCCAGGTGGCGCGGATGACCGAGGATCGCGGGCGCCAGCTCATACTGGCGGACGGCAAGCACAGCGCCGACGAGGAGCGCCAGGCCATCCAGTATCTGCTCGATTCCCGTTGCGATGGCGTCATCATCTATCCGCGCTTTCTTGGGGTGGAGGAGATGGACGAGATCATCGAGCAGCATGAGCAGCCCATCATGGTGCTCAACCGGCGTCTGAGCCGCCATCCGGCCCACTGCGTCTATGCGGACCAGCAGGCGGCGGCGGAGGCGGTGGTGGACAAGCTGGTGGCCATGGGGCACAGGGAGATCGCCTTCATCGCAGGCTCTGCGGATTCCCCCACTGGCGCCGAGCGTCTGGCCGGCTACCGGCAGGCGCTGATCCGGCACGGCATCCCGGTGCAGGAGACCTTGATCGCCCCCGGCAAATGGACCCCCGCCTGTGGCGCGGCCGCCGTCTCGACCCTGCTGGCGCGAGGCGCTCGCTTCAGCGCCCTGGTGGCCAGCAACGATGACATGGCGATCGGGGCCATCAAACGGCTGCACGAAGCCGGTGTGATGGTGCCTGACGAGGTTTCGGTGGTGGGGTTTGACGACATCCCCCTGGCCCCTTACGTCATTCCCGCGCTGTCGAGCGTCAAGATGCCGGTGAACGGGATGATCCAGGAGACCATCAACCGCCTGATCACCATGGTGGAGGAGGGGAGCCGGGACGCACTGCCCGCCTTCAGCGGCACCCTGATCCGCCGCGACTCCCTCAGGCGTCTGACGGGCTGAGCCATGATGGCGGTGGGCAGGCCGGGCGGGATCCGTTAGCATAGGCCCCCCGGCGCCAGGCGCCGCGTGTCGTATCAACAGATGAGAGTTCAGATGGATGACCTGTTAGCCCCCGTTCGCCAGTTCCTGCATTGCGAGACCCCGGATGAGTGGGTGGAAATGGCGCGGGATCCCGCCCAGTTGCCGACCCTGCTTATCGATCACGCCAACTGCGAGAACAAGGCGGCACTCACCGCCCACAGCCTGGTGCGCCGCTACTGCCTGCCCAAGGAGAAGCGTCACCTGTTGCCCAAGCTGACCTTCTACCGGGAGCTCGATGCCTTGCCGGAGAAGGCGGAGATCCTCGGCAAGCGCACCATGGGCGAATCAGACAGGAGCGTGTTTGCCGAGCTGGAGCGCAATCCCCTGCTGTTCCCCATGGTGCGCCTCATCCAGGAGGAGCTGCACCACTTCGAGCAGGTGCTGGAGATCATGGCCGCACGGGGCATCCCCTATGGTCCCGTCACCGCCTCCCGCTATGCCCGCAGCCTGCTGACCCATGTGCGCACCTACGAGCCGGCGGCCGTGGTGGACAAGATGATCATCGGTGCATATATCGAAGCGCGATCCTGCGAGCGTTTTGCCAGGCTGGCCCCTCATCTGGACGAGGAGCTTGGCCGTTTCTATGTCTCCCTGCTGCGCTCGGAGGCGCGTCACTATCAGGACTACCTGGCCCTGGCACAGACGTTCGCAGACGAAGACATCAGCGAGCGGGTGGCCTTCTTCGGTCGCCTGGAGGCCGAGCTCATCTGTTCGCCGGATCCGCAATTCCGGTTCCATAGCGGACTGCCTGTCAGATCTGACAGTTGTTGAGGTGACGGGGGCTGCCTACCATTCCCCTGTTCCTACTACGAGCGACGCAATCACTTTTTGAGCGCAATCCCCCGGCGACTGATGAGACATCAGGCCGGGTTTTTTTATGTCTGGCGCAAGGGGAAACGCGCCGCGGGATCAGCGGCGGTATTCGTTGTTGTAGTTCTGAATGAGGCGGCGGGTGACGTCGTGCTGGGGATCGGCGAAGACCCGCAAGGTCTTGCCGCGCTCCACCACACGGCCTTCGTGCATCACCAGCACCTCGTCGCTGATGTGGCTGACGATCCCCAGATCGTTGGCCACCAGTACATAGCTCAGCCCCATGGTCTCCTGCATCTCCAGCAGCAGGTTGATGATCTGGGAGCGTACCGAAATATCCAGGGTCGAGAGTGCCTCGTCAGCCACCACTATCTTGGGATTGAGGATGAGCGCCCGTGCCAGCCCCACCCGCTGCTGCTGGCCGGCGGAGAGCATCTGGGGATAGAAGAGGGCGTGGTCGGGCAGCATGCCCACCATGCGCAGGGTCTGGATCACCTTCTCCCGGCGCTCCTCCTCGCTCAGGGCCGTGTTGAGGCGAAGGGGGGTCTCCAGGATCTGGCCGACCCGGATTTTCCGGTTAAGGGAGGTGTTGGGGTCCTGGAAGATCATCCGCAGCAGCTTGCAGCGTGTCTGGTAATCGCCGTGGACCATGGGTTGCCCCTCGATGGTGATCTCCCCGCCGCTCGGTTCAATCATGCCCGCCAGAATGCGGGCAAGGGTGCTCTTGCCCGAGCCCGCCTCCCCGACGATGGCCAGGGTCTGGCCCACCTCGAGATCGAACGAGAGGGGCTTTATCGCCTCCACCGCGCGGCGCCTGAACAGGCCGGTGCGGTTCTGGTAGGTCTTGCACAGGCCCCTGACCTGCAACAGGGAAGGTTCGGTCACGACGTGGTCTCCTTGGGTGTGCTCGCCGGATAGAGGGGCTGACGGGGCGGGCAGGTGCCCCGGATCAGGGTCTGGTGCCGGTTCATTTCTTCGGTTCTTCCATGTTGAGCGGGAAGTGGCAACTGAACTGATGCCCCTTGACCTTGCTCATCAGCGGCGTCTGCACGCACTGCTTCTGGGCGTAGGGGCAGCGTGGGCCGAGGCGGCAGCCGATGGGCAGATGCTGCAGCGGCGGTATCACTCCGGGCAGGGTCTCGAGCCGGGACTTGTGGCGCACCAGCTTGTCAAAGTCGGGGATGGATTTGAGCAGGGCATCCGTATAGGGGTGGTGAGGGGATTCCAGGATCTGGTCCCGGGTCCCCACTTCCACCATCTGGCCGCAATACATGATGTTGAGGGTGTCGGTCAGGTTCGCGATGGCGGCGATGTCGTTGCTGATGATGAGGATGGTGGTATTGCCCAGTTTGTTCATCTTGTCCAGCAACCGCAGGATCTGGGAGTGGGTGGTGGACTCCATGGCGCTGGTGGGCTCGTCCGCCACCAGCAGGCGCGGCTGGTTGGCGATGGCCATGGCGATCATCACCTTCTGGCACATGCCGTCCGACAGTTCGTGGGGATAGGCCCGCATCACCTTGCGGTGATCCTTGACCCCGACCCGGTGCAGCAGGGCGATGGCCCGCTTCTTGCGCCACTGGAAGCGCTGCCAGAACTTGCCGGTGAAGGCGCTGGTGGGGATGGCCTCTTCGAGCTGGGTGCCTATCTCCTCGGAGGGGTCGAGGCAGCTGATGGGGTCCTGGAAGATCATCGCTATCTCCCGCCCCATGATGCGGCGTCGTTCCTTGGGCGCCATGGTCAGCAGATCCATGTCGTTGAAGCGCATCCGGTCGGCGCGCACCGTCCAGTTGTCCTTCTGGATGCCGACGATCACCTTGGCCACCAGGCTCTTGCCCGAGCCGGATTCCCCCACCAGCCCGCGTATCTCCCCCTCGTTCAGGGTCAGGCTGACTCTGTCCACCGCCTTGACCTTGCCCTGGGGGGTGTCGATTTCGATGGTGAGGTTGCGTATGTCGAGCAGGGGCATCAGCAATGTCTCCCGTTCAGGGCGCAGCCGGGTCGCTCAGGGCGTCCGGGGGCGGGGATAGATAACAAGGCTGGCAACATCAGTCGTTCCCCTCTTTGAGTGCTTCGCGAATGCCTTCGCCCACCAGGTTGGTCACCAGCACGCTGAACAGGATGGCCATCCCGGGCAGGGTCACCGTCCAGGGGGCCAGATAGATAAGATCGCTCGAGTCGGCCAGCATGGCACCCCACTCCGGCTGGGGAGACTGGGCCCCGAGACCGAGGAAGCCCACCGCCGAGATGTCCAGGATGGCGGCGGAGAGGGTGCGGGTGGTCTGGGTCACCAGGGTCTCGACGATGTTCGGCAAGATGGCCAGACGCATGATCCGCTGGGGCGGAGAGCCGTCGAGGCGGCTGGCGATGATGTACTCCTTCTGCATCTCGGCGTGGACCGCGTTGTAGGTGGCCCGGATGAAGGGCGGTATCAACGCGAGCGTGATGGCGATCAGGGTGTTGAACAGACCCGGCCCCAGGATGGCCACGACGATGATGGCCAGCAGCAGGGACGGGATGGAGAGCAGGGTATCGAGCAGGTGATGGAGCACGCTCGACTTCACCCCCTTGCTCATGCCACCGAGGATGCCGATGGCCGAGCCGATGACCAGCGCGATGAGCACCACCAGCAGGGCGTTGCCGAAGGTGAGTCTGGCCCCGGCCACCAGACGGGAGAGGATGTCGCGCCCCAGATCGTCGGTTCCCAGGAAGTAATCGATGTTGCCGCTGTTGGCCCAGGAGGGGGCGAGCAGCAGGTGGTTGCTGTGCTGATCGTCGATGCCGTAGGGGATCACCAGGGGACCGATGAGGGTCACCAGCAGCAGCAGACCGAAGCACCAGAGCCCCGCCATGGCCAGCGGGTTGCGTCGGTAGGAGGCCCAGGTCTGCTCCAGGGGGGAGAGGATCTTGAGCTCCGGATAGATGTTCGATTTATCGTGCATGATGCAGGCTCCCGTGCTGGTCGCAAGGGGATGGGCACGCCTGTGCGCCGGTGGCCCATGGGCCGCCGTGGCTCATCCACAGACCGCAATCAATCTTGTCTTGCATAGAGTTCTTTACGCCGTGCCGGATACATGATGGTGGTCAGCAGATCGGTGCTGACGCTGATGAAGATGACGAAGCTCGCCACCACCAGGAAGGCGCCGCGGATGGCGGCATAGTCCTGCAGCGCGATACTGCTCACCAGCCAGCGGCCGATGCCGGGCCAGTCGAACACCACCTCGGTGATCATGGCGGAGGTGAGCACGCTGCCAAGTTGCAGCCCCAGCAGCGGCAACACGGGGGGCAGGGCGTTCTTGAGCCCGTGACGCCAGACGATCTGGCGGCGGGAGAGTCCGCGGCTGGCCGCGGCCTTGATGTAGTTCTGTTTCATCACGTCGATGAGGGAGCTGCGCACGTGGCGGATCACCTCGGTGGTGGGCACCACGGCCAGCACCAGGGAAGGCAGTACCAGATGGCGCAGGGCGTCGTGCAGGGCCGCCTCCCGCCAGGGCTCCTGGCTCATCAACACATCGACGATGGCGATCCCGGTGATGGAGGGCACGTCGTAGAGCAGGCTGATCTGGCCAGAGGAGGGGAGCCAGCCAAGATCCAGGGAGAAGAACATCACCATCAGCAGCCCCAGCCAGAAGACCGGGATGGCATAGCCGACGAGGCCGGCGGCCATGATGGAGAGATCCGGGCTGCGCCCCTGATAGAGGGCCGCGAGGGTGCCCAGGGGGATGCCCACCAGCAGCGAGATGGCGAAGGCGGCGAGGCAGAGGGTCAGGGTCGCCGGGAAGTAGTGACGGATCTCGTCGAGGACCGGCTGGCCGGAGACGCTGGAGAGCCCGAAATCCCCGGCGGCGATGCGCTGGAGGAAGTCAGGATAGCCGTGCCAGAAATCCAGCACCTGGGTGATGAGGCGAAACTCCAGGAGGTAGGCCCCCAGAGTCAGCACCAGGAGGGTGATCACCAGCAGGGTGATGCGGCGCAGGATATAGAAAAACATGCTTATGCCTCCTGGGGACGGTGCGCCGATGGCCCGACGATGGAGTGGTTATCTGTCATGGTCACTCCCGATGGGCCTGGTTGAAGGTGGTGCCGCCAAAGGGCATCAGGGTCAGCCCCTGAATGTCGCTGCGACTCACCTGGGTTCTCAGGGCATGGGCCAGGGGAATGAGCGGCAACTGCTCGTTGAGCAAGGACTGGGCATAGTAATAGTTGCGCAGGCGGAAGGCGAGCTGCGGGGTGGTCACCGCATCGTCCAGCAGCTGATCAAACGCCGGGCTGCACCAGCGGCTGTAGTTGTTGCCCCGCTCGACGGCGGCGCAGCTCAGCAACTGGCGGAAGAAGTTGTCCGGATCCGCATTGTCGGCGATCCAGCCCGAGAGCAGGCTGTCATATTGTCCATGGGCGAGCCGGGTCTCGATGACCGGCCAGGCCTGCTGCACTATCTTGAGGCTCACCCCAATCTTGGCGAAATCGCTGCGCATCAGTTGCGCCGTCTTGAGGCCGTCCGGGTTGTAGGGACGGGCGCCGGGTTGCACCAGCACCTGCATCTCGAAGCCGTGGGGGTAGCCCGCGTCCTTGAGCAACTGGCGAGCGAGCTTGAGATCCGGCTTGCGTTGGGGCAGGGAGGGATTGTAGCCCCAGGAGAGGGGCGGCAGCAGGCTGGCGGCGCTCTGGCCGGTCTCGAAATAGACAGCCTGCAGCAGATTCTGCACATTGATGGCGCTGGCGAGGGCCTGGCGCACCTGCACCTTGTTGAACGGGGCCTTGCGGGTATTGAGGGCGAGGAAGGCGACGTTCATCCCCGACTGCACCGACAGATCCAGGTGGGAGTCCTTGTCTATCACCGACAGCTGGCTGGCAGAGGGGGTGCTCATCACGTCGCACTCGCCGGTCAACAGCTTGGCAAGGCGTTTGGAGGACTTGGGGGTGATGTCGTAGATGAGCTGCTCCATTCTGGCCTCGCCGCCCCAGTAGCCGGGGTGGCGCAGGTAGCGCACGAACTCGTTGTGGCGATACTCCTTGAAGCTGAAGGGGCCGGTGCCGATGGGGCGGCTGTCCAGCAGCGCCGGGGTGCCGGCCTTTAGCATCTGCTCCCCGTACTCGGCGGAGAGCACGATGGCGTAGTCGCTGGCCAGGGTGGCGAGGAAGGAGGCATCGGGGCGGTTCAGCTCGAACACCACCTCATAGGGCCCCTTCTTGTAGACCCGCTTGATGAGGTTGCCGAGCCCCAGGCTGTAAAAATAGGGGTACTCGCCGCCGGAGACGGCGTGGAAGGGGTGGTGTTCGTCCAGCAGACGCTGCCAGGTGAACAGGACGTCGTCGGCATTGAAGTGACGGGTCGGGCTGAACCAGGGGGTACGGTGGAAGGTCACTCCCTTGCGCAGGGTCAGGGTATAGGAGAGGCCGTCCTCGCTGCTTTGCCAGCGGGTGGCGAGCCCCCCTTCGATGCCGAGGGTGTTGGCATTGACCTCGAGCAGGCGATCGTAGATGGGACGGGCACTGGCATCCAGGGTCGCATCCGAATTGGCAAGCTGCGGGTTGAAGGTTCGGGGTGCCCCTTCGGCACAATAGATGAGCCCGGTTTTGGAGGCTTCATCGCGTTTCTGACAGCCGCTGACCAGGACCAGGAGACCAAGCAGCAGGGGGGTGAGCATTCTCATGTTGGAACCATGTTTTCAGACAAAGTTGCCCGCCAGGGGGCGGGCGCGTTGCGGGGGGCGGCCGGGCAGGCGCTCCCGTCGGGGGTGACGTGCGCCGCGTTATCCGCGCGCACAGACCCGGTGCCAGGCATCAGCCCGCCTCCTGGTTGCCACTGTTGTCATCCCCGTCCAGCAATTGATATTTGCGCAGCATCCCCCGGAACTGGTGATAGCTCAGGGCCAGCAACTGGGCTGCTTTGCGCTGATTATACTGGGATTGCTGCATCGCTTGCTTGAGTAAATTAATCTCGTACTCCGCCACCGCCCCTTTGAGATCCAGCGGCAGGGTCGGGGTCGGGGCCGTCTCTGCCGAGGTCGGCGCGTCCGTGGAAGGGGCGGCGTCACCTCGGGCACGGGGGCGCCAGGGGGAGTCAAAGGGATTGAGCACCAGATCCGCCAGCGGCAACTGGGGGTTGCCCTGGCGATAGAGACTGCGCTCCACCACGTTCTTGAGCTCCCGCACGTTGCCCGGCCAGGGGTAATCTTGCAGCAGCTGGGTCGCCTTGCGCGAGAAGCCGGCAAAGAGCGGATACCCCAGCTCCCGGGTCATGCCGTGGGCGAAGTGCTCCGCCAGCATCAGGATGTCCTCGCGCCGCTCCCGCAGGGGGGGCAGGGTGATGACATCAAAGGCGAGCCGGTCCAGCAGGTCGTGGCGAAACCGTCCTTTCTGTGCCAGTGCAGGCAGATCCTCGTTGGTGGCGCACACCAGCCGCACATCCACCTTGAGAGGCTTGGCTCCGCCCACCCGTTCGAACTCCCCGTACTCGATGACCCGCAGCAGTTTTTCCTGCACCCGGGCGCTGGTGGTGGCCAGTTCGTCGAGGAACAGGGTGCCGCCGTCGGCTCGCTCGAAGCGCCCCTGATGACGCTTGGCGGCGCCAGTGAAAGAGCCCGCCTCGTGGCCAAACAGCTCGGTCTCCAGCAGGCTCTCGCTCAAGGTGGCGCAGTTGATGGTGACAAAGCTTTGATCCCAGCGATCCGAGAGATAATGTAGGCGGTGGGCGATGAGCTCCTTGCCGGTCCCACGCTCGCCGATGATGAGCACGGGCTTGCGCAGCGGCGCGAGGCGCGAGGCCTGCTCGATGATTTCTAGAAATGCGTTGGATTCACCCAACAGACTTTCCGTGGCCGTGGTCATCCCTGCCCCTGTGAGTTGAAAAATCTGGTTAATCTTACCAAAAGTTGGTTATTTTAATCATCACTTGTTTCCCCGGGACTTGAACTGCATTCTGAGTGCCCATATAAATCAACAAGTTAAATATTGTTCCAGATTGGCACACAAGTTGCCATTGTCAATGGAGACACAACCCGATGCCTATCACAGGAGTACAATCATGAGCATTTTTTCTCGCCTGGCCGACATCATCAATTCCAATCTGACGGCCCTGCTCGACAAGGCGGAAGATCCCCAGAAGATGGTGCGTCTGATCATCCAGGAGATGGAAGATGAACTGGTGAAGGAGCGCTCCAACCTGGCCCGCTTCCTCGCGAATCAAAAAGAGATCGGCCGTCAGGTGAGCCGCCATCAGGAGCGGGTCGCCGAGTGGCAGGGCAAGGCCGAGCTGGCCCTGACCAAAGGGCGCGAAGATCTGGCCCGTGCCGCCCTCATCGAGAAGAGCAAGCAGGCGGAGCTTGCCGACGCCCTGTCTCGGGAACAGCAGGCGGTGGACAGCGGCATCGAGAAGCTGGGGGAGGAGATCCGCCAGCTGGAAGCCAAGCTGGAAGACGCCCGTGCCCGCCAGAAGGCGATGGCCATTCGCAGCGAAGCCGCCAGCAGCCGTCTCAACGTGCAAAGCCAGGTGGCCCGTGGCGACAGCCAGGCCGTGGTGAGCAAGTTCGAGCGCATGGAACGCCGCATCGACGAGATGGAAGCCCGCGCCGATCTGGGGCAGTCCGACAAGGCGCTCGCCCAGCAGTTTGCCGAGCTGGAAGCGGACGACCAGATCAGCCGCGAGCTGGAAGCCATGCGCCAGAAGCTGGGTCAGCACAATCCGGCACCGAAACAGGGAGAGTAACAGATGGAAGATCTGCTGGGTGTATTGATGGTTCCCATGGTGGTCTTCATGGTGGTGGTGGCCCCCATCTGGCTGGTGCTGCACTACCGCGCCAAGGGACGCATTGGCGCCGGTCTTGCCGATGGTGAGCGTGAACAGCTGCAGGGCTTGCTGGTGCGTGCCGAGAAGATGCAGGAACGGGTCGGCGCCCTGGAGTCGATTCTGGATGCCGAGGTTCCTGGTTGGAGAAACAAGGTATGACGGTTTTCAATGAGAGATGTCATGACCGTGGCAAAAAGCCGGAGCGGGCCGAAACCCTATTGGCGTCGATTCTGGATGCGGAAGTCCCCGGTTGGAGGAACAAGGTATGAACAGTGTCAGTCGTGAAGGGCGCAACCTGTACCGGGATCCCCAGCGGGGCAAGATTGCCGGGGTCTGTGCCGGTCTGGCAGAGTACTTCGGGGTGGAGACCTGGATCGTGCGGCTGCTGGCCATCAGTGGTCTCATCTTCGCCGGTTTCATCACCTTCACCGCCTATATTGCCGCCTGGTTCCTGCTCGACAAGAAGCCGGTCACCCTCTACTCCCAGGAAGATGTCGAGTTCGCCGAGGTGCGGATGAAGGCGCGCAGCTGGCAGGCTGGCGTCACACCTCATCAGGCCCTTGCCCGCATCGGCCAGGAGCTGGATGCACTGGAGCCCAGGGTGCAGCGCATCGAGAAGCTGGTGACCTCCAAGGAGTTCACCCTGCAACGGGAGTTCAGCAAGCTCTAATCGTGCCGGGCCGCGAGGATACTGCCTCGCGGCCGTCTCTCTGATGTGATCACAAGGAGAAGAAGACCCGCCTTGATACGCAACAAACTCGAACACTCCTGGTCGGTGCTCCAGCACAAGGCCGTTGACGCGGTGAACCGGGCCCGGGATCGCCACATCAGGCTGGCGGTCACCGGCCTCTCTCGCAGTGGCAAGACCGCGTTTATCACGGCGCTGGTCAATCAACTGGAGCACGCGGCCATTGACGGTCGTCTGCCGCTCTGGGACGCCCAGCGCCAGGGACGCATCCTCGGTGCTCGCCGAGTGCCCCAGCAAAACGCCCACATTCCCACCTTTCCCTACGAACGGGGCCTCGATGCCCTGTTTGGCGATCCGCCCGCCTGGCCCGCGCCGACCCGGGGGGTGGCCGAGGTACGCCTCGAGATCCGTTATCGCACCCGCCATCCGCTGCGTCGGCACCTGGGTGAGATCTCCACCCTCTATGTGGATCTGGTGGATTATCCCGGGGAGTGGCTGCTGGATTTGCCGCTGCTGGATCTGAACTACGAGCAGTGGAGCGAGCAGGTGCGGGAGCAACTGCGTCGTCCCGAGCTGCAAGCCCTGGCGGCAGGCTGGTTGACGCCGCACTGGCAGGCGGATCAAGCCTTCGAGGAGCGCGCCGCCAGCGAACTGGCCGCCCGCTACACCGATTATCTGCACGCCTGCAAGCAGGCGCTCGGGCTTCACCTCATCCAGCCCGGGCGTTTCGTGTTGCCCGGCGAGTATGCCGGTGCGCCGCTGCTGCAATTCGTGCCCTGGGTATGGGAGATGCCCACGCACTCCCCCGAAGACGGCACCCTCTACGCCACCTTCAAGCAGCGCTTCGAGCAGTACAAGCAGCATCTGGTACAGGGCTTCTATGAGCAGCACTTTGCAGGCTTTGATCGCCAGATCGTGCTGGTGGACTGCCTGGCACCCCTCAACGCCGGTGCCGCGAGCTTTGGTGACATGCAGCAGGCCATCGCCCGCATCATGGAGAGCTTCGCCTATGGCAAGAGCAACTGGTGGCGCCGTCTGTTCGCCCCGCGCATCGACAAGCTGCTGTTTGTGGCGAGCAAGGCCGATCACGTCACGCCGGAGCAGCACGGGCCTCTGGTGTCGCTCCTGCAGCACCTGGTGAGCCGTGGCCGGGGTCAGGCCCGCTTCGAGGGGATAGAGACAGAATGCCTGGCGCTGGCCGCCATCAAGGCCACGGAGGTGGGCAAGGGGGTGGCAGACGGACGGGAATTTCCCGCCATTCGTGGCACTACCCTCTCGGGCGAGCCCTTGCTGCTCTTCCCGGGGGAGGTGCCTGCCCAGATCCCGCCTGCGCAGTGGTGGAAAACTCAAGGGTTTGATTTTCAGGCCTTTCGCCCGTTGCCCATGAGCGCTCATCAGGCGCTCCCCCATATCCGGCTCGATGCGGCGCTGGAATTCCTGCTCGGGGATCACCTCGAATAACGGGTGGGTGGCCCGCTGTGCTCGAGGGGCGCCCACAGGAGAGAATGCGATGAACGATCAGACAAGATGGCGCACCGATGACGCCGCTCCCCTGCAAGGCAAGGTGACGCTGGAGCCCGCGCCCTCGATGGCAAGCGAAGCGCAGCCACCGGCCCCGGCCCGGCGGCTGGAAGAGGAGAGCTTCGAGCCTCTGGACGCGCTGGACGAGCTCACCGAGGTGGAGCCCGCGCTTAACGTC
>NZ_CAWMFQ010000133.1:0-33590 GCF_963866995.1 Aeromonas sp. ZOR0002
CGGAGCACGCTGCGCGTGCATCTTGCCGACTTCGTCGGTGGGTAGCCTCTCGGATACCGCACCAAATTTTTGTCTGTGGTTTAACGTGTTCAGGCAACACGGTGTCCGCTACGCCGTTGCGCTGGAACGGGGCGTAATTTAGGGGAAAGCCCCGCCGCCGTCAACGGCTTTTTAGCCGCAGCGAACCGTTCGCACATTAAACGCACAGTTCAGGTGCTGAGGTCAGTGCACGGATTCCGGTGCGACCTGGATTTCCGGCAGATTGAGGAAGCCAAGGCGTTCACATTCGGAAACCACTTCATGGGTGGCTGCCGTGGTGCTTTCAACGAACAGCAGGAACTGCTCGACGGTGAGACCCGCCTTGGTAAAGACGGTGTGACCCACGACGAGGCGTGGCAGGTTGTCATCGATGATGTCGAGGAACACCTTGAGGGACGGATATTGCATGTTGAGACGACCCAGTTCGGCCACCAGGGGCAACAGCGATGAGGGGCGCACCTCCAGCTCGGATGAGAACAGCAGCCCTTCCTCTTCCACGAAGATCCGGCTCTCCTGGATGCCCTCGACGGACTGCAGGGAGACCATGTGGATGCCATGACACTGATCGCACACATAGTGCTCGATCCGGGCCTGTTGCAACCAACGCATTATCATTTCAGAGCTGGGGATATTCATCATTTTCACGACACGGTAGAGATCAAGGGGCGCAGTCTAAACCAATTTTCAGACAACCAAAAGCACACAGGCCGGATCCCCGTCGTCTCGCTTCTTTTTGACAGGCCCTGTGCCTATACTCAGCCATTCTCGTAGCGCACTCGCCTCCAAAGAGCCCGATGACCATCCAAGAAAAGTATCGCCTGCACCTCAAATCCCTCTCGGATGAACTGCTCGCCCTGCAAAAACCCATCCGCATCCTGGATGCCATCAAATGGCCCCGTCACCTGCAAAGCGACTTTCTGGCAAGTGGCGGCAAGGCACTGCCCGCCATCGACAGGCACTTCTATGAATCCCTCCCCCTGGGGTTCGATCCCCGCAACAAGTACCTTGAGCTCAAGGAGCTGAGGGACAGGATCCGCCGACGCCTCGGCCCCCAGGACGATCTCGGCCGGATCCTGCAAGAGACGGTGGATCAGTACATGGTGGTCATCGAGATGCTGCGCCAGCGCGGACAGCCGGACTTTCAGCGCTACAGTCAGCGGCTCTACGGCTCGGCAAGCGATCACCTGCGCGGGGATCGCAAGACCCTGAAGGAGCTGGGGGCCAGATTGTGCGACATCTTCTCCCTGCCCGGCGCCCGCCATCTGGTGCGCCCCTACCCCAAGGAGTTCGAGGGGGAAGCCGCGGTGGCGAGGTTGCAAGGCAAGCTGTCTAGCTACTTCAGCGACGGCACAGTCCAGGTCAAGCTCAGCGATGGCATCGTCTCCGATGCCGCCGCCGGGGGGGATTACATCAAGCTCAACTCCCACGCCCGTTTCTCGGAGCTCGATCTGCAGGTGCTGGAGGTACACGAAGGCTGGGTTCACGTCGGCACCACCCTCAACGGCCGCCAGCAATCTTACGCCACCTGGCTCGGCGCCGGCTCTCCCCGCATCACCGCCTGTCAGGAGGGGTTGGCAGTGCTCATCGAGACCCTCACGTTCAGCTCCTTCCCGGACAGGGCCAAGCGCATCTCGGATCGGGTCATGGCCATCGACATGGCGGAGCGTGGCGCCGATTTCATCGAGGTGTTCCGCCACTTCGTGGCCAAGGGGGCCAGCGAGCACGACGCCTACAAGATCACCCAGCGAGTGTTTCGCGGAGGCATGGTCGAGGGGGGCGCCTGCTTTACCAAGGATCTCTCCTATGTGAAGGGCTATGTGGAGACGGTGAACTTCATTCGCAGCGCCGTGCTGGAGGGGGTGCCGGAGATCCTGCCCATGCTGTTCGTCGGCAAGGTGACCCTGGACGACATCCCCGTGCTCTATCAGCACTATCTGGAGGGGCTCATCGACGCCCCTCGCTACCTCCCTCCCATGTTTCGCGACCTCACCGGGCTCTACGTCTGGTTCGGCTTCGCCTCCGGCATGTCCCTGGTGGACATAGGCCGGGTACAGCAGCATTTTCGCCAGCTCTTCCACCGCCTGCCGGCGGCAGACCCCATCATCGCCCCTGTCGACATCGAGATCGACTGACCCCCACAGACAAAGAGGGCGCCAGATAGGCGCCCTCTTTGGTGTCCAGGCTGCACGAGCCAGCCACGGGTTACTTGAAGGCCCGTCCTTCCAGATAGTGCTTGCGGCAGAGCGACACATAGCGATCGTTGCCGCCGATCTCCACCTGCTCACCGTCGCGCATCACCTGCCCCGCCTCGTTGACCCGCGAGTTCATGTGGGCCTTGTTGCCGCACCAGCAGATGCTTTTTAACTCCTCGAACTTGTCCGCCAGACAGAGCAGGTGGTAGGAGCCGGGAAACAGTTCGCCGCGAAAATCGGTCTTGAGACCATAGGCAATCACCGGAATGTCCTGCTCGTCGACGATGCGGGCGAGCTGGTAGACCTGCTCACGGGTCAGGAACTGCGCCTCGTCAACGATGAAGACATCGATGTGCCGCTTTGCGTGACGCGCCTTGACCATCTCGAAGAGATCGCAGCTGTCGCTGAACACCTCCACTTTCAGCTCAAGGCCGACCCTGGCACTGATGACGCCGGCACCGAAGCGATCGTCGATGGCGGGCGTCATGGCCAGCGGATACATGCCACGCTCCAGATAGTTGAAGTGGGCCTGGATGAGCTGGGTCGATTTGCCTGAGTTCATGGTGGCAAATTTGTAGTGCAGTGAAGCCATGATGGGGTTCCGAAACGGGAGTGATGGGGCGCATGCTAACCAAAGCCCCTGCCAAAACCAAGGGGCCCGCAGGCCCCTTGTTCTCTTATGCGACTGCCACGACGCTATACGCCCGGGCTTTGCGCAAATGGTAACCGGAGAAGATCAGGAACCAGAGCCCGCTCACGGTGAAACCGGCCAGCGCGGAGTGCATCAGCCCCATCACCAGGTAGCCGAGCGCCGCGCCAAAGGCGATGGCCAGGGCATAGGGCAGTTGGGTCATCACGTGATCGATGTGATGGCAACCGGCCCCGGTGGCAGACAGGATGCTGGTGCTGGAGATGGGGGAGCTGTGATCTCCGAACACGGACCCTGCCAGTACGGCGGCCAGCATGGGCAGCATCAGACTGATGTCGCTGGCGGCCGCCATGTCGCCGGCCAGCGGCAGCATGATGCCGAAGGTACCCCAGCTGGTGCCGGTGGCAAACGCCATGGCACAGGAGAGCACGAAGACCACGGCGGGCAGCACTTCCACCGGCAGATTGCCATTGGCCAGGGAGGCCAGGTATTTACCGGTCTCCACATCGCGCACCACGGCGCCGATGGTCCAGGCGAACAGCAGGATGTTGATGGCGGGCAGCATGGCCATGATCCCCTGCGGAGCCGCCTTCATCCAGTTGCTTGCCCCGAGCTTGAGGCGCATGGCCAGACCGATGGAGACCACCAGGCTGCACAGGGCACCATAGACCAGGGAGGAGCCGACGTTGGTATTTTCGAAGGAGCCGAGCACGCTGAACGGCAGCCCCTTGTCGGCCAGCACCGCAGCCCCGGAGTCAATCATGAAATAGACGGTGGCCAGGGTCAGGGTCAGGATGGGCAGCACCATGTCAATCATGCCGCCATTGCTCTCTTCCGGGCTCTCCATGTCGAGCCCGATGGGGCGCCCCTTGGACTCGTCCCACAGCTTGCCCTCCAGTGCCCACTGCTCATGCTGGCGCATGGGGCCGATGTCGAGCTGGAAGGCGATCACCACCAGCACCATGATCAGGGTGAACACTGCATAGAGGTTCATGGGGATCATTTCGACGAAGGCGGAGATGGGGCTCTGGTCGGTCAGACCATGAGCCGCCATGATGCCGCCGACGAGGGCGATGATGTAGGCCCCCCAGGAGGAGATCGGCATCAGCACGCAGACCGGCGCGGCGGTGGAGTCCAGCAGATAGGCCAGCTTGGCGCGGGAGATCTGGAAGCGATCGGTCACCGGACGGCAGATGGCCCCCACCGACAGGCTGTGGAAGAAGTCGTCGATGAAGAAGGCGAACACCATCAGACCGGTCAGGGACTTGGCACCCTTGCGGGTCTTGGCGCGGCGCTCCGCCCACTCGGCAAACGCCCGGGTCGCACCGGAGACGCTCATCAGGCTGATGAGGCCGCCCAGCAGCAACATGAAGAGGATCATGTTGACGTTGTCACGATTGAGCGCACCGTCGACCCAGAAGATCCTGAGCACGGTATCGAGCATGTAATGCAGGGACGCAAGGGGAGAGAACTGGTTGAGCAGCAGGCTGCCTGCGACTATGCCCACCCCCAGCGACACTAGGACGCGGCGGGTGATGATCGCCAGCGCAACGGCCAGCAGGGGGGGAACGACGGACCAACCGGAGTCGGCGTAATGAACGATGTCCATGATCTCTTTGCACCTAAAGACAACAGGTGGAGATCTACCGAGAGGATCAAAGAAACAAAACCCATGGGGAGGGTATACTCCTCAGCCCCTTCAGGTAGCGCTCCATAGTGGATGACTATGGCAGTCCTGCACCTATTAGATGCAGAACCAGCAACCCGGTATGATGGCCTGGTCACTTCGGCGCCGACTCCTTTCATCGAGCATCGCAGGCATCACCCTCCGCTCGGTTACTCATAGGCAGCGCGCCTCTACTTAAAGGTATTCGCGGCACATTTTATCGAGCCACCGGGTGATAGCAAGTTTTTTGATTAAATTTCAAGGTTTCTGTGGCCCCCATATCTTTAAAGGTAGTCAAATGGTTCATCAAAGACTCCGCTGGCGATATTTTCATCTGACATGAATCCATTCGAAGATGTTGGCCCGTCAAACGGAAAAAAATATCCTTCATATCTATTTCAAGACTTAATTTATCAGCCTAATTAATTATTTTGGCAGGCTTGACTTGGTGCCAAACACCCCTATAAATTATCGAAAAACCAGTTCTTCCCTTAATATTTTGCTCGCGTGGTAGCCAATATGAACGAATTTCTGAAAGTGCTGTTGAATATCCGTAGCCTGCGTGCAGTTTGCCGCGATTTGACGCTGGAACAACTGGAAGAAGGCTTGGAAAAGCTCTCCACCATCGTCGATGAACGTCGGCAAGATGAATCCGCCGAACGCCAGGCCCGTGAAGAACATCAAAAGAAAATTGCCGAATATGCCGAAATGCTGAAGGCCGCTGGGATCGATCCCGCCGAATTGGTCAACACCGTGGTTCCCGAGAATACCAAGGTCAGCAAACGTGCGCCCCGCCCCGCCAAATATCGTTATCTGGACAATGGTGTGGAAAAAACCTGGACCGGTCAGGGCCGCATGCCCTCGGTCATTGCCAAGGCCGTTGCTGAAGGCAAATCCGTGGAAGCCTTTGCTATCTGACAGCAATATCAGGCCCCTTTCCACAGCAATAAAAAAACCTCGCAAGGCGAGGTTTTTTTATTGCTGCTTCGTGCGGTGGTCAGCCTCTGTTAGCCGCCTTGACCCAGAGGATCTCCGGGGTGCCTGACGATACCAGCAGGTATCGGGCGATGGTGAAAAACCAGTCGCTCAGCCGGTTGAGGTAGGGCAAAACGGCCGGATTCACCCGCTCTACGCGGCTCAACCCAAGCAGCAGGCGCTCGCAGCGACGGGTCAGGGTACGCACCACATGTGCCTGGGCCGCCGCCCGCGAACCGCTCGGCAAAATAAAATTGCGCAGCACCGGCAACCCGGCACTGTAGGCATCGATCTGTTGCTCGAGCCTGTTCGTCCAAGCCTCGTTCACCTGCCACAGCGTATCCGTTTGCGATTCACTGGAAAATGCCAGCTCCCCGCCCAGATCAAACAGCTCCTGCTGCAACAATATGAGATCGGCCAGGAGAGTCGTCTCCCCGGCGGGTATTTCAGCCATCAACAAGCCTATTTGGGAATTCAGCTCGTCGATGGCGCCATAGGTCTCGACACGTTTATCGTCTTTGGCCAGGGAAGTGCCATCGGCCAGTCGCGTGAGCCCCTTGTCCCCTTGCCTTGTATATATTCTCATTCTGACATCCTGTTAATAATGGGAATAATCATGGACTCGAGTCCATTGAGCTTTATCTCGTAGGCCAGTGCCAGAGACTGGCCCAGGGTACCGGCCGGAAAACCGCTTCGCGCCATCCATACCAGATAGGGCTCGGGAATATCGATGATGCGCCGCCCCTTGTATTTTCCGTAAGGCATCTTGCTGGCCAGCGTCAGCAAGATGCGCTCATCACTGAGTCCATCCATATCAATCGATATTCAGGTATTTATGGGTCTGGATGGAGAGTCGCCAGTTACGGGCAATGCAGGTCGCCATGGCCAGCTCCGTGGCCCTGGCTTTCTGGCTGATGGGTTGCAGCGCAATCATCACATCGGGGCGCAGCCGGGCGGTGGCCAGCAGGGCGTCCAGCTCCTCGATATGGTGCTCGGTGGCCACCGGGTGCTTGATCTCGTTGGCCCGCTCGAGGGCAGAGACCAGCACCGGCAACCCACCCTTCATGCCGATCTTGGGGGAAACAGTCACCCAGGTCTGCTCATGGGTCAGCACCTCGCTGGTCCCGCTGGTTTCGATCTGCACCTGATAACCCGATGCCACCAGGGCCGAAGAGAGCTCGCGCAAGTCGTAGAGGCAGGGCTCACCACCGGTCAACACCACGTGACGGGCCCGGTAACCGAGCCGGGTAAAGCTGGCCAGAATATCTTCCGTGCTCATCTTGCTCCAGCCGTCGGACTCATTGGAACGATCGAGCACCTCGCCAGGGGCCACCTCACGCTCGGGGTCCACCACCCAGGTGTGGCGGGTATCGCACCAGGGGCAGCCCACCGGGCAGCCCTGAAGGCGAACGAAGATGGCGGGCAGGCCGGTAAATACCCCCTCCCCCTGGATGGTCTGGAAGATCTCGTTGATTGGGTAGTGCATCTTGGTCACGACTTGCTGCAAAAGGGGCGGATTATACCCCAAACCCGGGCTAGGCACAGGCTCAGGATCCGCTTTTCTCGCCCAGTCCGCTCTTCTCGTAAAGTCTGGCACGGATGCCGGTCTTGTCAGCCAGATAGTGATCCAGGCCACGGCGACGCAGCTCACAGGCCGGACAGGCCCCGCAACCATCTCCCTGGATTCCGTTGTAGCAAGTGAGCGTCTGGTGACGCACGGTATCGAGGTGACCGTAATGATCCGCCAGCGCCCAGGTTTCGGCCTTGTCGAGCCACATCAGGGGGGTTTCGAAGCGGATGGGGCGATCCAGCCCCAGGGAGACCGCCTGATTGAGCGCCTTGACGAAGTCGTCGCGGCAATCGGGATAACCGGAAAAGTCGGTCTCGCACACCCCGGTGATCACCGCTTCGGCGCCCACCTGATAGGCATAGATGGCCGCCAGGGTCAGGAACAGGATGTTGCGTCCCGGTACGAAGGTGTTGGGCAGGCCGTTCTCCTGGAGCTCGAAGCTCACCGGTATGTCGTCCCGGGTCAGCGCAGAGATGGCCAGCTCCCCGAGCATGGTCACATCCATTACCTTGTGGGCGGCGATCCCGAGCGCCGTCGCCAGATGGCGGGCGGTGTCAATCTCCGCCCGGTGGCGCTGGCCGTAATCGAAGGTGATGGCATGCACTTCGTCATAGCGGGCCTGTGCCTGCACCAGACAGGTGGTGCTGTCCTGCCCGCCACTGAAGACCACGACGGCTTTTTTCATGTTTTTCACTCCTCTGGGCAACTCAACGGCGGCGGCCTTGTGCAAAGTCATGCCACTGCCGGTTCAAATGGGTAAACAGGGTCATCAGCGGGGCGAAGCGCTCAGGCTCTCCTTCCCACCGGGACAACAGATGGTAGCCCGCTTCCAGGGTGGACAATGCCTCCTCAAAGGGCTTCTTGCGAATGGAATATTGCCCGGCAATGGCGCCGAGGGTGATCCGCGGCAACCCGAGCAGTGCAGGCGAGCTGTGCAACATGCGATAGGCTTTGCGCCAGGTACCATCGAGGAGGATGAAGTGGGCTCGCACGGTGCGCCCACGCCTCAGGAGATGCTCCCTTGCCTCTATCAGGGTCAGGGCCTCCTCATCGGGCCACAGCACATAGCACTGGACAGCGGGGTCGGCAAGCAGGGCATTGAGCCCTTCATCGTCGGAAAAGTCCTCCCCCACATGGATGCGCACATCGGTCAGGGACGCCGCCAGCAACGCAGCCGTCCCCTTGGGGTGACCTACTTCGGCAGGGTGTTGCAGGATATGGAGCGCAGCCAGGTTCGGCACCCGCTGAATATAATCGCACAGGCACGCTTTGAGGGCCCGGGTACAGCGTGTACAGTATCGGCTCTCTTTGTCGTTGGGCTGCTTCATGTTGTCAGGAAAATCGGGTCTGCTCTGGGTCATCGCGCTTTCGCTCGTCACTGCCTTGCTCTTTTTCACCGTGCCAAATCATCAGCTCGCCTTCGATCGCGACCTGATCGCCCAGGGCGAAGGGTGGCGCATCATAACAGGCAATCTGGCACACACCAATGGATGGCATCTGCTGCTCAACCTGAGCGGTCTGGCCGTGCTCTACAGCCTGTTTCAGGAGTACCTGACGGGATGGCGCCTGCCCGTGCTGCTGCTGCTGCTGGGGACGGCGGTCGGACTCGGCATCTGGTGGGGCTGCCCGCAAACCCAGTGGTACATGGGACTCTCCGGCCTGCTGCACGGCTTGTTCGTATGGGGTGCCATGCAGGACATCCGCTTTCGCCGTCACTCCGGCTGGCTGATGCTGGCGGGCGTCGCCATCAAGCTCGGTGTGGACTTTTACAGTGCCGGCGAGAGCCCTGTCTCCGCCTTGATCGGTGCCAGGGTACACATCGAGTCACACTTCATCGGCGCACTCGCCGGCCTGCTCCTCGGCCTCTTCCCCATTCGTCTGGACGCCCAGGCCGTCCATTCCTGAGCTCCCCATAGGCAAGGCCAGCCCACGGCCAAAATGCAGCAGGCCGGATCTGGGATCCGGCCTGCGCTCATTCGCCCATGACGCCGTTACCGGCAAAGCTCGGCATTGATCGCCCCAAGCACGGCGGCGGGATCCGAGGACTGGGTGATAGGACGACCGATCACCAGATAATCCGCCCCCGCCTCTACCGCTGCCAGCGGCGTCATGACGCGGCGCTGATCACCGGCAGCCGATCCGCTCGGACGAATGCCCGGCGTCACCAGCTTGAATTCGGCTCCCAGCAGCTCCTTCAGCGCACTCGCCTCTTCCGCGGAGCAGACCACTCCATCCAGCCCGGCCGTCTTGGCAAGGGTGGCCAGGCGGATCACCTGTTCTGCCGGCGTCACATCCAGACCCAGGGGCGCCATGTCGGACTGCTCCATACTGGTCAGCACGGTTACCCCGATGAGCAGGGGCGCCTTGTCGCCGTATGGCAGCAACGCCTCTCTGGCGGCACGCATCATGCGTTCGCCACCGCTGGCATGGACATTCACCATCCAGACGCCCAGCTCCGCACTGGCCGCCACCGCCTTGGCGACGGTGTTGGGAATGTCGTGAAATTTCAGATCCAGGAAGACGTCGAACCCCTTGCCCACCAGTTGGCGAACGAACTGGGGACCAAACAGGGTAAACATCTCCTTGCCTACCTTGAGGCGGCACTGGGCCGGTGAGATCTGCTCAATGAAGGCAAAGGCGTCGGCTTCGTGCTGATAATCCAGCGCGACCAGTACTTTGGGGTCTTGCATGTCACTTCCTATGGATTGTTATGCCACAGCCAGGCGCAGCAGAGCCGGGGCCCGGTTGCACGCTGGCATCTGAAATTCTTGGGTATCCGTGCTCGCCCGGGCGTGTTGGCCTCGCTGGCGTTTACTCTCCATCCAGCCCTCGGATCGGCTTGATGGTGCCCCACTGCCGGCAGGAAGGGCATTGCCAGAACAGCGAATGGGTGGCAAAGCCGCACTGGCGGCACTTGTGAGTCGACTTGATCTTGATCTGCTCACCGACCAGCTGTTGCAGCAGCTCCAGGCTCTCCTTGGCAGGCCCCTCCTCGGCACTGGCCAACTGGAAACCGACCAGTTGATAGAAGCCCTTCATGGAGGGGTGGCGACGCAGTTGGCGCAGCACCAGGGCCCGGGCCTGGCTCAACCCATCGCGCGCCTCCACCAGATTGGCCAGCGCCAGGGTCACGCTGACCCCCGCATGATCCTCTACCGCTTTTTCAAGCAGCGGGATCAGCTCCTGGCTGCGACCAAGCTGGCGATAGCATTCGAGCAGTTTTGGCATGGCTTCGGAGGCAAAGTCGATATCCTGCTCGAACACCCGCAGGAGCTCCTTGGCCGCATCCTCGAACCTGCCCTCCTCCATCGCCAGATCGGCCAGCCGCAAGCTGGCGCGGGCACAGGCCGGGTGCGCACCGAGCGCACGCTTGAGCTTGGCGATGCCCGCAGGCTTGTCGCCATCGCGCAAGGCACTCTCCGCCTGTTCGCAATAGAAGTGGGATATGGGCTCGGCCAGCTTCTTGCCCTGGAATTTCTGCAGACGCACCGCCACGGCGATGGCATTGTCCCAGTCACGCAACTGCTGATGAATGATCAGGAGCTGTGCCAGAGCCGTCTCTTCGAAATCGCTGTCATCACACAGCTCTTTCCAGAGTGCTTCGGCCCGATCGAGCAAGCCAGCAGCCAGAAAGTCACGGGCCAGCTCCTGCAAGGCAAGCTGACGCTGCTCACGGGTCAGCTGACGGGCGACCAGGTTCTGATGGATCTTGATGGCGCGATCGACCTCACCCCGTTGACGGAACAGGTTGCCGAGGGAAAGGTGGGTTTCGATGGTTTCGCTGTCGACTTCCAGCAGCTGGATAAAGAGATCCACCGCCTTGTCCGACTCGTCAGAGAGCAAATAGTTGAGGCCCGCCACGTACTGACGGGAAAACTGGTTACTCTGTTGCTGGGTGTCCTGGCGAACACTCCTGCGGCCCATGTACCAGCCATAACCGGCGGCGATGGGCAACAGCAGGAAAAGCAGTTCAAGCATCGAGGGACATTATTCCTTGGTTGTCGACCGGGCAAGCTCCAACTCGCGAGATTGACGACGCATGGTTCGGTTCAGGGTGCGATTTTGCAGTTTGAGACGCAGGAACAGCAGACCAAATACCAGCCAGCCCAGCAGAAAACCGCCGGCGAAGAAGAACCCCAGCAACATGGAGAGCGAGAACTCCCCCTGGGCGATCAAGTAGTTGAACTGCACCAGCTGACCATTTTGAGAACCGATGGCAAGGGTCAGGACAAACACCAGCACCAGTGGAATGAGGGCCAAGATACGCTTCATGGGAGCTCCCTGTCTGTAGCGAATGAGTGACTGATTATCCTTAAAATCACAGGCAGACTCTAGCGCGAATGGGAAAAGAGTGTGAGAAACCCGACAACGGACAGACTCCAGGCCATAAAAATGAAAAAGGCATACTCAGGTATGCCGTTTTCTGCATTATTCGATGATGTTGACGCGTTCGCGCAACTCTTTGCCAGGTTTGAAGTGCGGGACATATTTCCCGGTCAGTTCAACCTTGTCCCCGGTCTTGGGGTTGCGACCCACGCGGGGCGCACGATAGTGCAGCGAGAAACTGCCAAATCCTCGGATTTCAATCCGGTCGCCGTTTTGCAAGGTCGATGCCATCTGCTCAAGGATCTCCTTGATGGCGGCTTCGACATCTTTGGCCGGCATATGCATGCGGCTGGCTGCCAGTTGTTCGATGAGATCTGATTTGGTCATAAGGTTAAATCTCCTTCCCCGATCACATGCAATAATCATTTTGCCAAGATAAAAAAGGGCGGCGCAATGCCGCCCTTTTCTTGCATCAAGGATTACTCACCCTTGGCGGCTTTGAACGCTTCCATCATGGCATTGCTGAACACAACTTCTTCTTGTTGGTTCAGGCTGTCGATAGCAACACGCTCATCAGCCTCGTCCTTAGCGCGGACAGACAGGCTTACAGTGCGGTTCTTGCGATCAACGCCCATGAACTTGGCTTCAACTTCGTCACCAACAGACAGCACCAGAGTGGCGTCTTCTACGCGGTCACGAGCAGCGTCGGAGGCACGCAGGTAGCCTTCTACGCCGTCAGCCAGTTCGATCACGGCACCCTTGGCATCAACCTCGGTAACCTTACCCTTCACAATAGCACCTTTCTTGTTGTCAGACAGGTACTTATTGAACGGGTCTTCTTCGATCTGCTTGACGCCCAGGGAGATGCGCTCACGCTCCGGGTCCACTTGCAGAACAACGGCTTCGATTTCGTCGCCCTTCTTGAATTCACGCACGGCTTCTTCGCCCTGGTTGTTCCAGGAGATGTCAGACAGGTGAACCAGGCCGTCGATGCCGCCATCCAGACCGATGAAGATACCGAAGTCAGTGATGGACTTGATCTTGCCGGAAACACGGTCGCCCTTGGCGTGAGTTTCGGCAAACAGCTGCCACGGGTTGGATTTGCACTGCTTCAGACCCAGGGAGATACGACGACGCTCTTCGTCGATGTCCAGAACCATCACGTCAACCACGTCGCCAACGTTGACAACCTTGGACGGGTGGATGTTCTTGTTGGTCCAATCCATCTCGGATACGTGTACCAGGCCTTCCACGCCTTCTTCGATTTCAACGAAGCAGCCGTAGTCGGTCAGATTGGTCACGCGGCCAGACAGACGGGTGGTCTCCGGGTAACGCTTGGCGATAGCAACCCAGGGATCTTCGCCCAGCTGCTTCAGGCCCAGGGATACACGGGTACGCTCGCGGTCGAACTTCAGAACCTTGACAGCGATCTCGTCGCCAACGTTGACGATTTCGGAAGGATGCTTAACGCGCTTCCACGCCATGTCGGTGATGTGCAGCAGGCCGTCAACACCGCCCAGATCTACGAATGCACCGTAGTCGGTCAGGTTCTTGACGATACCCTTAACTTCTTGACCTTCTTGCAGGTTGGCCAGCAGGCTTTCACGCTCGGAGGTGTTCTCGGTCTCGATCACGGCACGACGGGAAACCACAACGTTGTTGCGCTTCTGGTCCAGCTTGATGACTTTGAACTCGAGTTCTTTGTTTTCCAGGTGAGCGGTGTCACGGATCGGACGCACGTCAACCAGAGAACCCGGCAGGAAGGCACGGATGCCGTTCAGCTCAACGGTGAAACCACCCTTGACCTTGCCGTTGATGATACCGATAACGGTAGCTTGCTCTTCGTAAGCTTTTTCAAGCTGCAGCCAGGCTTCGTGGCGCTTGGCTTTTTCGCGGGACAGCTTGGTTTCGCCGAAACCATCTTCGATAGAGTCCAGAGCCACGTCAACGGAGTCACCTACGTTGATTTCCAGCTCGCCCATGGCGTTCTTGAATTCTTCAGCCGGGATAGCAGACTCGGATTTCAGACCGGCATCAACCAGTACGAAACCGTTCTCGATAGCAACGACAGTGCCCTTGACGATGGAACCTTGACGGGTTTCAACGGCGTTCAGGGACTCTTCAAAGAGTTGAGCAAAAGATTCGATCATTGTTTATGTCACAAATGAAACATCCACTTGCAATCCGGCACAAGCGGGGTTGTTTTAAATTATCTGCGCCATCCTTGGTGCAGACGACTGACATCAGTTTGCGCTGACATCACCAAGTTGTTGCTCTGCATAGGCAAGCACTGTTGCCAGCACTTCATCTATGGTCATGGACGTTGAGTCTACAACAAGAGCATCTTCCGCGGGTTTCAGGGGAGCGACGGCGCGATTTCTGTCGCGATCGTCACGTTCCCGAATCTCGGTTAAAAGACGCTCAAAGTTAACATCAAAGCCCTTATCTTGCAACTGCTTATAGCGGCGCTGGGCCCGCTCCTCGGCGCTGGCGTCGAGGAAAATCTTCACATTCGCCTCGGGGAAAACCACTGTACCCATGTCGCGACCGTCGGCGATGAGACCGGGGGCTTGGCGAAATGCTCTCTGACGGCGCAGCAGGGCTTCACGTACCCGGGGAAACGCCGCGATTTTGCTGGCCGCGTTGCCCACTTCTTCAGTACGAATGGTGCGGGAAACATCCTCCCCTTCGAGGATCACCTTGACCAGCTCCCCTTCTACCTGAAATTGCACATCCAGATTGGCGGCCAGGGGAACCAATGCGGCTTCGGAATCGAGCTCCACATCGTGATGCAGGGCTGCCAGGGAGAGCACCCGGTAGATGGCACCGGAATCGAGCAGGTGCCAGCCCAGTTTTTCAGCCAGCAACTGGCACAAGGTGCCTTTTCCTGCTCCACTTGGGCCATCAATAGTCATCACGGGGGCCATCTGAGCCATAACGTTTCTCCTGCGCACTCGGCATCTTGACTGGTTGCACACATCCCTGTCGGGATGGGTTAATGGGCGCCGATTATACCCGAATGCGCCGTCGCTGGCAGTTGTCAGGGCACACAATTGCGCAAAAGTCGTCGTGATTGCACCTATTCTGACCAATCGGGTTAACCCACTTCTCACGCAAGGTTTTGTTCTTATGGTTGTTCCGGACAATGCGCGCTAAACTGGCCGCCCTTTTTTAAGCAGCTGTAGTCAGGAGCAACCATATGAGCAGCGTTACCCTCGTGGCCAAATCCAAGTTGCCGACCCCCTGGGGCACTTTCACGCTGGTTGGTTTTCAGGAAACCGGCACGGGCAAGGATCATGCCGCGCTGGTGATGGGCGATATCGCAGACGGCGAACCCGTGCTGGGACGCATTCATTCCGAGTGTCTGACCGGGGATGCCCTGTTCAGTCTGCGTTGTGACTGCGGCTTCCAATTGCAGGCCGCGCTGGAAAACATCGCCAAGGCGGGTCGCGGCGTCCTGCTGTATGTCCGTCAAGAAGGGCGAGGCATCGGCTTGCTCAACAAGATCCGGGCCTATCATCTGCAGGATCAGGGGGCCGATACCGTGGAGGCCAACGTGGCGCTTGGCTTTGCCGCCGACATGCGTGACTACACCATCTGCGCCGACATGCTCAAGGCGCTCGAGGTCAAGTCCCTGCGCCTGATGACCAACAACCCGCGCAAGTTGAAGGCGATGGAATCCTTTGGCATCCCGGTGGCGGAGCGCGTGCCCCTTCAGGAAGGTCGCAATCCCCACAACGAGTTTTATCTCTCCACCAAGGCAAACAAGCTGGATCACCTGTTCAAGAAATAAGGTTGCATCCACCTTGTCAACATACGCCTCCAGATTGGAGGCGTTTTTATTGGTGATACCACTCAATCATTCAGTATCTGTAGCGTAATGATTAGACACATCCCCTTGTGCCAGCAAAAAATCCCGCAATGCCCGGTTCGCCATGGAGAGCGGATCCCCCCGTCGCCAGGCTACGCAGAGATCCAGGAAGATGGGGGGTGAAAAAGGGATGCCGGTGAGGGCTGGCTCCTCTTCCAGCGCCATACGCAGGAAGGTGGTCACGGCGAATCCCTGACGCACCACCGCCTTGAGCAGCGGGATGAGATTGCTTTCGAACGCGATGTCAGGCTCTACCCCCAGCCCCTGCGCCAACACCTCCATGTGTTCCCTGTGGTAGAAGCCTCGCCGGAACATGGCGAGCTCCTGGCTGAAGAACTGTGGCAGCGAGACCGCCTCAGCGCCGCGCAGGGGGTGCTCCTCCCCCACCACCATCAGCATCTCTTCCCGCAGCAGTTGCGCCCCCTCGAGGGCCGGTGGCAGATCGCTGGTGATGAGGATGGCGAGATCCAGACTGCCATCCACCATGCGGCTGAGCAGCTCCCGGGTGCCCGCCTCCTCCACCCGGATCTTCAAGCCGGGATAGCGATGCTTGAACGCCATCAGGATTGGCGGGAAGTAATAGGATCCCATCATGTAGGGGATACCGATGCGCACCTCCCCCCGCTCCAGCCCCTTGAGCTCGGCCATCTCGGCCTCGGCCTGGTGCATCTGGCGCAGCAGCCGTTCGGCGTGGCGACAGAGGACCTCTCCCTCCGGGGTGAGGCGCACGCTGCGGTCCTGCCGGTCAAACAGCCGCAGATCGAGCTGCTGCTCCAGCTTGGCGATGGCCATGCTGACGGCAGGCTGGGCCACGTTCAGCCCCTGGGCCGCCCTGGTGAAGGAGCCGGCATCGCGCACCGCCAGCAGGTATCCGAGCTGTTTCAGATCCATATCAATTTCATTTATCATGGTAATAACTTAAATATATTATATTTATACGTCTCGTCGCACTACCCTGCACAAAAGTCGTCGGGACAACTCCATATGATCGAAGTAGGCAGTCGCGAATGGATACGCGCCACCCTGGCCCTCAGCCTTGGCTCCTTCCTGGTATTCCTCAATCTCTACCAGACCCATCCCCTGCTGCCACTCCTGGCAGAGGTTTTCTCGGTCAGCGCCCTGTCCGCCAGCTGGACGCTGGCAGGCTGCACCGCAGGGCTTGCAGGCTCCCTGCTCGTCTGTGCCCGTCTGGCTGATCGGTTCGGACGGCGGCGGATCATGTTGTGGACCCTGGCGGCCGCCATCCTGCTCTCCCTGTGCATCCCCTGGGTCACCCACTTTGATGTGCTGGTGAGCCTGCGCATCCTGCAAGGCGTCCTGCTGGCAGGGCTGCCCGCCACCGCCATTGCCTACATGGGGGAAGAGTTCAGCAAACGTGCCCTCATCGTAGCCGTCGGCGTCTATATCGCGGCCAACTCCCTGGGGGGCATCGCGGGCCGGGTGGTCGGCGGTCTGCTGGCTGGCTGGTTTGGTGACTGGCAGCACACCTTCCTCGGTATCGGGATCATCAGCCTCGCCCTGCTGCCACTGGTCATCTGGCTGCTGCCCGCCCAGCGCTGCTTCGTGGCCGTGGAGGCAGCCCCGGGGCAACTGCGCCGCGCCATCCAGAGCCACCTTGGCAACCCCTTGCTGGTGGGGGCCTATCTCATCGGCGGCCTCAACTTCATGGTCTTCCTGAATCAGTACAGCTATCTCACCTTCCTGCTGGCCAAGGCCCCCTTCTCCCTGCCGACCCAGTGGCTCGGCATGCTGTTTCTGACCTACCTCACCGGCACCGTCGCCTCTTCACTGAGCGGCCGCGGGGCCCATCGCTGGGGAGCACAACGCCTGCTGCTGGCGGGAATAACCTTGATGGCACTTGGCAGCCTGGCCCTGCTGCAGGGGAGCCTTGTCGCCATCATCGGGGGATTGCTTGTCTCGAGCTTTGGCTTCTTCCTCGCCCACGCCTGTGCCAGCGCCTGGGTCGGCCAGCACGTGGAGCACAACCGGGCGCTCGCCTCGTCACTCTATCTGGTGGGGTATTACCTGGGAGCCAGTCTGGGTGGGCTTTATCTGCACCCCTTCTGGGAGCAAGGGGGGCTCTGGGGTCTGGTACTCGGCATCGAGCTGGTGTTGATGATCACCGCGGGGTTGAGCCTCTGGCTCGGTCACTTGAAAGGACGTGTGGCGCCCGCTTGTGCGTTGACGCCACAGGATCAGGCTCCCGTCAACGGGCCCTCCCCTCACAGACCGTCATAATAGTCCGCCGGTACCGGCACCACGGCGCCGGTGCACAGCTCTTCGTCTATCACCTCCTCAAGCGGGCGCAGATGAAACTTGATCTGCCCAGAGGGCAGCATCAATCCTATATCCGGGTTGCGTCCGTCATCGATGTTGCCGGTCTTGAAGGGGACATCGGGATGCGTCGTCACCAAGGCCGTGAGCGAGGGCACCACCAACTCGATATGTTCGAGCCCGGCCTGATGGATTCGACCCGCCTTGGGGGCGGCCAGTTCGATGCAGGGGACGGTCACCTGCTCCCAGCAGACGGGCTGGTGCAGGCGATAGGTGGCGATGGGACGACCGCCTATCATCCCCTCCACCAGCAAGACTCCGTGGGCGGCCAGCACCGCTTTCAACTCCAGATATTCCGGCAGGGTGGCAGCGCGGTAGCAGAGGTGATCCACCACGGGGGAGTCCTTGACTCCCATGACGGCACGCATTTCCGTGAGCAGTTGGCAAACAAATGGGGCCATTGGCCCCAGTGTGGAATCCAGTGGATGTGACATGATCACCATTTCTTCTTGGGTTGGAACAGGACGTCCAGTTCGTCCGTCTCTTTGTCCTTGATGTTTTGCAGCTCCTTCTCGCTGTGCTGCTGCAGGTGTTCTTCCAGCTGGCGCATCCCCTGACGCATGTCCTCTTCCCGCGCCAGCAGGTAGGGATCCTTGTCGGTGACATTGGCCAGCGCCCCCAGCCCCTTGGTGTAGAGCTGCCGGCAGGTGCCGTACTGCCCTTGGATCTGGGCATCCATGGCCCGCTTGAGCAGGTTGGCGATGTTGATCTTGAGCTGCATCAGCTCGAGGCGGCGATCCTCCTGGGCAAAGCCCTGGGGATCTATCTTGCCCTTGTTGTGCTCGACCCGCAGCACGGCCCGCATCTTCTTGGCCAGTTGCAGCATCTGGATGGCCTGGCGGTCGGACTCCGGCGTCTTGAAATGTCCCTCGTCCTGGCTGCTGTAGTTCTCCTGCACGTTCTTGATCTGGAGCTGGACGTCGGCGATGCGCTGCTTGACCTGCGCATTGGGCATCACCAGCGCGATGGCGCGGTAGGCATCCAGGATCCGGTGTTGCAACAGCAGCACCATGTTTTTGGAAAAGGGCACCAGGTTGACGTTCAGCAACACCTCTTCGGTCTCGTCTGCCACCGCCTTGTGACGGGCAATGGCCTGGCGCTTGTCCGATTCGGCCTTCTGCTTGTATTGCTGCACCACGTTATAGGCGATGACCAGAAACAGGAGTGCGCCGATTGACAGCAATATCAGGGTTAAAATCATAGGGTGTTCACACTCCAGTCCCAATCCAATTGCGAGATCCTACAACAGCTTAGCCTCATAGGGTAGCGCCCAGATCCCGTATTGCCTCACAAGAACGCTCGCAGGCGGTGACCGCATCCGGTGCGTCATGCTCCATATCGCCCGCCGCCCCCATTACTTGAGGCAAAAACCCTTCGACTGCAGGAATCCCAGCATGAAGGGCCTCGCCTCCTTGCCCAGGATCCCCCTGATCTGCCCGCTCCAGGTCTGATCCTTGTTGTTGCTGCTGCGGGCCTGGTAGTAGTCGTGGATCTGCCCGTCATACCGGGCCAGCAGGGCGCTATCCAGGGTGGCAGGATAGCGGTTCTCGTGCACCACCAGCGCCCGGGGCAGCCGCGGTTTTTGCTCCGGCCGCTGGGCGGGATGGCCCAGACAGAGGCCAAACAGCGGGATCACCTGATGGGGCAGACCCAGCACCTCGCTCACCTCGGCCGGATTGTTGCGAATGCCGCCGATATAGACCCCGCCCAGCCCAAGTGACTGGGCCGCCAGCAAGGCATTTTGCGCCATCAGGGCACCGTCGATGGCCCCGATCATGAGCTGCTCCACAAAGCCGGTGCGGGCCTCCGGCACTATCTGGCTGTGACGATGGTAGTCGGCGCAAAACACCAGAAACTCCGCCGCTTCGACCACATAGGCCTGATGGCCGGCCAGCTCCGCCAGGGTGGCCCGCAACCCCTTGTCAGTGACCCGGATGATGCTGTTGGCCTGGAGGAAGCTGGAGCTCGCGGCGCTCTGGGCGGCGCTCAGGATCTGATCCAGCTGCTCTGCGCTGACGGGCTCTGGGGTGAACTGGCGAATGGAGCGATGGGAAAGAATGAGATCGATGGTCGGGTTCATGGTACCTACGGGATGAAGGCCACACTCTACCCAAAAAAAGCGGGGGGCCCAAGGCCCCCCGTCACCCTCAAGGGGCAGGATAGACATAGGGGGCCTGCAACCCAAGCGGGAACCCCAGCGCCCAGTAGATCAGCAGGAAGCCCGTCCAGCTCACCAGGAAGGCCAGGGAATAAGGCAGCATCATGGAGACCAGGGTGCCGATGCCTGTGCTCTTTACATACTGCTGGCAATAGACCACCACCAGGGGGAAGAAGACCATCAGCGGGGTGATGATGTTGGAGGCGGAATCCCCCACCCGATACGCGGCCTGAGTCAGCTCGGGCGAGATCCCCACCGCCATCAGCATGGGCACCAGGATGGGGCTGATGAGGGCCCACTTGGCGGAGGCCGAGCCCACCACCAGGTTGACGGTGGCCGTCAGCAGTATGATGCCGACGATGGTCACCTCTCCCGGCAGCGCCAGGGCGTGAAGCACCTCGGCACCGGAGAGCGCCAGCAAGGTACCGAGGTTGGAATCCCCGAACGCCTTGATGAAGAGGGCGCAGAAGAAGGCCATCACCATGTAGGAGCCCATCTTGTTCATGGTGGCCGACATGGCGTCGATCACATCCTTGCCGCTCTTGAAGCTGCCGGCGACAAAGCCATAGACGATCCCGGGCAAGATGAAGAGCAGGAAAATGAGGGGCACGATGGACTTCATCACCGGCGCGGCGAAGGTGGTGAGGGAACCGTCCGGTGCCCGCATCGGCGAGTCGCCGGGGGCCAGCGCCAGCCCCAGCAGCACCACGGCCGCCAGCATGGCGAACCCGGCCCAGTTGAAGGCCCGGCTCTCCTGAGCGCTGTAACGACCCATCTCGTCGGCGCTCTCCAGATCCTCGTTGAGAGGCACCTGCTTGAGGCGCGGCTCGACAATCTTCTCGGTGACAAACCAGCCCACGCAGATGATCAGCAAGGAAGAAGCGCCGGTGAAGATGATATTGCACAGGGTGTTGACCATGTAGTCAGGGTCGAACAACTGGGCTGCAGACTGGGTGAAACCCTGAAGCAGCGCATCCCCGCCGGAGGGCAGGAAGTTGGCGGCAAACCCGCCGGAAACCCCGGCAAAGGCTGCGGCAATCCCCGCCAGCGGGTGGCGACCCGCTGCATGGAAGATGATGCCGCCAATGGGGATCACCAGCACATAGCCCGCATCGGCGGCGGTATGGCTGACGATGGCCACCAGGATCAGCATGGGGGTCAGAAAGCGCGCCGGCGTCACCTTGAGCAGCTTCTTGAGCCCGGTGTTGATGAAACCGGACTGTTCAGCCACCCCGACCCCCAGCATGGCCACCAGCACGATGCCAAGGGGAGCAAACCCGGTGAACGTGGTGACCATGCTGGCGAGAAAGTCCGCCAGCCCTGCCCCGGTCAACAGGTTGTTGATGACCACGGCCTCTCCGGTGCGGGGATTGACCAGATCGAAGGAGAACTGGGAGCCTATCCAGGAGCCGACCCAGACGATCAGCAAGGCATAGAGGAAGAGCATGGCGGGATCCGGCAGCTTGTTGCCCGCCTTCTCCACCCCGTTCAGAAAGCGGTTCAACCAGCCGTTGGGAGGGGCCGGACGCTCGTTCACTGCAGCTTGACTCATTATGGTGATACTCCATTACCAAGGAATGAGCGCGCATACTAGCGATAACGTCTAATGGATCCCATGATATGAGACAAAAATTCGATTAATTATGTTTAATTTGGCATCTCGCACTTCATAAATGGGAGATGCCGCACATTTATCGACAACTTGCTCAATGGTTTGCGAGGGGATAGCGGCCCAGCCGGCACTGTACTGCGAACCCCGCCGCCGCCACCTCTTCCGGTGTCATGGGACGGCTGAACAGAAATCCCTGGAAGACATGGCAACCCTGGGTCTGCAGGGCCGCGAGCTCGTGCTCCTCCTCCACCCCTTCCGCCAGGATCCCGAGCCCCAGACTGGTGGCCATGGCCACCGTCGCCCGGATCACCGGCAGGTTGAGCCCCACCACGAAGGAGCGGTCCAGCTTGATGGTGTCGATGGGCAACCGGTTGAGGTAGGCAAGCGACGAGTACCCCGTCCCGAAGTCGTCGATGGCGATCTTGATCCCCTGCTCGCTCAGGGCGTCGAGGATCTCGATGCACCCCTTCATGTCCAGCATCAGCACCGTCTCGGTCAGCTCCAGGGTCAGCAGTGCCGCCTCCACCGAGAATGCCTCGAGCAGTTGGGCCACCAGCTCCGGCAAACTGGCAGAGAGCTGGAAGCCCGAGAGATTGACCGACACCGGCACCCTCACCCCGTCCTGTCGCTGCCACTCCCCCATCTGGGCCAATGCGGTGGAAAGCACCCAGCTTCCAATTTCCCGGATGAGCCCCATCTCTTCGGCCAGCGGAATGAACTCCGCCGGCGACACATGGCCGAGCACGGGATTGTACCAGCGTACCAGGGCCTCGAAACCGATGACCCGACCTTGCGCCACATCCACCTGGGGCTGATAGCGCAGGCTGAGCTCTCCCCGACCGACGGCCTTGGCCAGGAACTGCTTGAGGGTCAGCTTGCGATGCAGGCTCTGCTGCATGCTGGGGGTGAAGCGCTGCCAGCGAAGCCGCCCCATCTGCTTGGCCTGGTACATGGCCATGTCGGCACGGGTGATGAGATTGTCGCCATCATCGGCGTCGTCCGGGTAGATGGCGATGCCGATGCTGCCGCCGATGGTGACCTCGGGGACACCGCTCAGCTGCAGTGGCTTGCTCATCTGGGAGAGCATGAGGTCCGCCACCTCCTGGGCCCGATCGCTCGCCTGGTTGAGGGGCACCAGGGCGGTGAACTCGTCCCCGCCAAGGCGCGCCAGCTCCACGTCCCGCGGGCAGATCTGCTTGAGCCGTCCGGCGACCCGCTCCAGCAGGCGATCCCCTGCCTTGTGGCCGTAGTTGTCATTGACCAGCTTGAAGTTGTCCAGATCCATGAACACCAGGGCAAAGCGCCCCCCGAGGCCGCAATAGGCTTCCAGGGATTTCATCAGGCCGTAGCGATTGAGCAGCCCGGTGAGGGAGTCGTGCCAGGCCAGGTGGCGATGCTCCAGCTCTTCGAGCTTGCGATCCGTGATGTCCCGCATGGTCAGCAGGATCCGTGCCCCCTGCTGGATATGGCGAAACTGGTACTGGAACCAGCGCATCCCCTTCTGGGTGCGGCACTCCCCTTCGGCCACCACTTCGTCCAGACGGGAGAGGCGACGATAGAAGGCCTCGTCCGCACCGGAGAAGATCTGGGGCAGCGTCAGAATGCCGGTGCCAAAGCACATGTCGAAGTGATGGTTGCCGCTCTCGAGGCGCCCCTCGTTGTCAAAGAGACAGGCCAGGGTGTCGCCGGTGGCGAGGGAGGACTCCTGATAGAGGGTGTCGGCATCGATGACCGCTTCCGCCATCATCATCTGCCGTCCGGCAAGCTGGATCCCGGAAAGACGCAGATAGACCTGCTTCTTGACCCCCTTGGGTGAGAGGGTCCACCACTCGTTGTAACTGCGCTCCTGCTGGAAATCGCCGAGATAACGCTGCAGCAGCAGATCGATGGCGGCGGCCATGTCGGCGGAGAAATCCCGGGACTTCAGCTCGGCCAGGGAGCTCGCCTCCCAGAGCCCGAGGGCAGCATCGTTGGCCCAGTAAATATGATGACGCTGGATGTCATAGACCCAGACAGGCGTGTGGAGGACATCCATCACGGTGAGCAGGCGTTCGTCTAGCGTATTCATGTTGAGTGATGATTCATGCTGAAAGCTCATGGTCGAACCAGTCGCTTGCGCCCCCTGACAGGAGCATTCACGCTGGTACAAAATCCGTTCCGGCCCATAATCGGATAACAAACGGATGAAAAAAGGCCGAAATCATATGAAAACGCTACATGTGATCCCCATGGTACGAAGAAATGGACTCACACTGGTATTGTTGGGCATGGTGATAACCATTGCTATGATTTTTATACTTTTTTTTCTTCGTGAACAACTACTAATCCCCGCCATTTCCCTCCTCCTCGCGGGCCTGATGACAATTCTTGTCGGGGTTTGGAAACTGGGTGAGCCTCATTTTAGTCTCTCTTTGTGTCAGGACTGCCTGCAATACCATCACAAGTACGGCGGCTGGATCCTGAAATGGAGAAATATTCAGCGAATTGACCAACCACGTATCCATTTGGGGTGGGATCTGGTGGAGCTGCCCTACATCGGTTTGAAAATAAAGGATTACGACGCTTTTTTGACGCTGATCACACCCCGGCTCGCCGTCCGTCTGCTGACCGAGCAGCGCGCCGTGCTGATGCAGGCCATGCGAAGCGAGCGCTCCGACTGCCCGACCGGAGGGTGCGGCAGTGGGCTCCTGGGAGAGGGACTGCTGGAGGAGAGCCGCTTCTGCTCACCCTCCGGCCAGCGCTATGAGGGGGTGATCGCCATGCTCGGCAACCGCATGGCACGGCTGCGTGATTTGCTGGGGTACGATCTGCTGGTGCCCGACAACAGCCTGGACAGATCCCCGGAAGATTTCGTCCATCTGCTCCAGCAATACCAGCGCGAGTCGAATCTAATCCAGATCAATTAAACGCCGGATTGCGCTTGCCAAGCCCGGTGACTCTTCATAAGGTCACTGGCTTGTTACAGCCAGAACACCCCCTAAAACCGCTATGAAGTACATCGAAGAGTTCTATCTGTTCGTCAAGGTGGTGCAAGAGGGCGGTTTCTCCCACGCCGCCGCTGCGCTGGGCATGCCGACCGGCACCATTAGTCGACGTATCTCCCAACTGGAAGAGCAGCTCGGATGCAGCCTGCTGCACAGATCCACCCGCAAGCTGCGTCTCACGGACGAAGGGCTGCGCTATTACGAGCGCCTCTGTACCCCCCTGGCAGAGATAGAGCAGGCCACTGGCGAAATCCGGGGTGAGGAGACGGACATCAGCGGCCTCATCCGCCTCGCGGCCCCCATCGCCCTCTCCAACACCATCCTGGTCGACATGCTGGCGGACTTCGGCCTGCGCTATCCCGGGGTACAGTTCGACATCCGCCAGTCCAACGATCATGCCCTCCAGGCGGATCAGGACAGGGACCTGGTCTTTTTCAACGGCGAGCTTCCCCAGACCCTGCCCAACGCCCTCTGTCTGGGTCACATCCAGTACGGTCTGTTCGCCTCCCCCCTCTATCTGGAGAAGATGGGTGTGCCCTCCCACCCGACCCAGCTGGAAGAGCACGATCTCATCTACTGCTGGCCCCACCAGCACTGGCAACTGAGCGGGCGGGACGAACAGACGGTCTGCATCAAGCGCACACCCCGCCTTTGCATCGACCAGACCCAGGCCGCCGTGCGAGCAGCCCAGCGCCACCTCGGCATCGTCAACGCCCCGCAGCACTATGTGCACCCCTTCCTGCAAGATGGTCAGCTCGTCCCCGTCCTGCCTGACTGGCAGTCGGGAAAACGTCCCTTCTACATGCTCCATTGCCAGCCCCGGTTCACCCCGTTGCGTGTTAAGATGTTCGCCGATTTCGTCGAGAAGCACTCCGAGCGCTATCGTACCCGCCAGCAGAACGATCAATTTTCACCGGCGCAGCCGCTGCCCGTTGCATCTGACGGCTGATGACCCACACTTAGCGCAATCCTCGTTGCACAGGTCGGCTAACACTATGAATGTATTGATATGTGATGACTCCGGGTTCGCGCGCAAACAGCTGGTGCGCGCCCTGCCCGCCGATTGGGGTGTCACCTTGCACCAAGCCGCGGACGGACTGGAAGGGGTCGAGCAGATCCTGATGGGGCACGGGGACCTGATCTTTCTCGATCTCACCATGCCGGAGATGGACGGATATGGGGTTCTCGAGACCCTCAAGCGAGAGGGGGTGCGCAGCAAGGTGATCGTGGTCTCCGGCGACATCCAGCCGGAAGCCCATGAGCGTGTCATGGCTCTTGGCGCCCTCGATTTCATCAAGAAGCCGGCCTCCCCGGACACCCTCCTTGCCCTGCTCAAGCGCCACGGTCTGTGGCAATCAGCCACCCAGGTGACGGCCATCCAGCCCCAGCCCGTCGCCAGCCACCAGGCTGCCCAGAGCAGCATCCAGTTCACCCCCGAGCTGCGGGATGTCTATCAGGAACTGGCCAACGTCGCCATGGGCCAGGGGGCGGATCTGCTGGCCCGCCTGCTCGGCGCCTTCGTGTTGCTCCCCATCCCCAACGTCAACGTGCTGGAGGTCTCCGAGCTGCACATGGCGCTCTCGGCCGCCGCCGAGTCGGAGACGCTCTCTGCGGTCTGCCAGGGCTTCATCGGGGCCGGGATCGCCGGGGAGGCCCTGCTACTGTTCCACGATGCCAGCTTCCAGGACCTGGCCCGCCTGATGAACCATCAGGGGGAACTGGATCACGGCGCCGAGCTGGAACTGCTGATGGACACCGCCAATGTGCTGATCGGCGCCTTCCTGCGCGGCTACGCCAACCAGCTCGACACCCCTTTTAGCCAGGGTCACCCCGTGGTGCTGGGCCAGCACAGGCCCATTCAGGATCTCATTCGGACCAACCAGAGCCGCTGGCGCCGCACTCTGGCCATCGAGATCAACTATCGGGTGCAGGGCTATGCGGTGCAGTGCGATCTCTTGCTGCTGTTTACCGAAGATTCCATCGCCACCATGAACAACAAGATCATGCACATGCTGTGACCGTCCCGCGGCAGCAACCACCAGGAGTGACCATGGACATTCGGGAATTTCATTGGCTGATGAACATCGTCCAGAATCTGGACGTGGGGCTGGTCGTGCTCGACAGGGAGTACCGGATCCAGGTGTGGAACGGCTTCATGGAGAGTCACAGCGGCCGGCTGGCAGGCGAGGTGCGCGATCAAGGGCTGTTCTCGCTCTTTCCCGATGTGGACAAGGCCTGGTTCGAGCGCAAGGCCAACATGGTGTTCAAGCTCAACAACCGTGCCTTCAGCACCTGGGAGCAGCGCCCCTACCTGTTGCGCTTCTCCAACTACCGCCCCATCACGGGATCGGCCCCCTACATGTACCAGAACCTGACCCTGGTGCCGCTGGCCGACTTCGCCGGAGAGGTCACCCATCTGGCCATCATGATCTATGACGCCACCGACGAGGCCATGCTGATCACCGGCCAGCGCCAGGGATGACCGCCCCTGCCATGACAACAAGGGCGCCCGATGGCGCCCTTGTTGTTGCGATGGGGAATGGCGTCAGCCACTCAGATACTCGGTGAAGGCGTCGATCACCTCGTCGATGTCATCGTCGGTGATCTGCAGGTGGGTCACCAGCCTGAGTTCCCCGTAGCCGGAGAAGAGAATACCGCGCTCCTTCATGAAACCCAGCAAGGTGACGGGATCTCCCTGGGTCAGGCGCAGGAATACCATGTTGGTCTGCACCTCCCCCAAATTGAGTGCGATGCCTGGCAACGCGGCCAGCCCCTCTGCCAGACGCCTGGCGCGGCGATGATCATCCGCCAGCCGGGCAACGTGCTGATCCAGCGCGAACAGGGCGGCCTGGGCCAGGATCCCTCCCTGGCGCATGCCGCCCCCCAGCATCTTGCGCAGCCGTCGGGCGCGGGCGATGAACACAGCCGATCCCACCAGCAGGGAACCCACCGGCGCCCCCAGTCCCTTGGAGAGGCAGACAGAGATGCTGTCAAAAGGCGCCGCGATGGCGGCCACCGGCTCCCCGCTCGCCACCACCGCATTGAAGAGGCGAGCCCCGTCCAGGTGCAGCTTCAACCCCTTCTCGTCGACGAATTCGCGCATGGCGCGCAGGTAGGTCAATGGCAGCACCTTGCCGTTATGGGTATTTTCCAGGCAGACGAGGCGCGTCTGGACGAAATGGGGATCATCGGGAGCGATGGCCCCCCGCACATCCTCAATGGCCAGGGTGCCGTCCGCCTGCATGGGGACGGATTGCAGGGCCACCGAGCCCAGCACGGCAGAGCCCTGGGCCTCGTAGCGATAAATGTGGGAAGCCGCCCCCAGCACGGCCCCTTCCCCACGCTGGCAGTGACTCATCATGGCCAGCAGGTTGGACATGGTGCCGGAGGGCACGAACAGGGCCGCCTCCTTGCCCAGCATTTCGGCGCCGCGGCGCTCCAGCGCATTGATGCTGGGATCTTCCCCATAGACATCGTCTCCCACCTCGGCATGCAGCATGCTCTGGCGCATGGCTTCCGTGGGTTGGGTCACGGTATCACTTCGTAAATCGATATAGCGCATGTCATCCTCCTGATGCAGGACGATGACATTAACCAGCCGACACCCGGCTGGCAAGAAACGGCAACCGGGAATGTGAGCCCGGCGGCTCACCAAGGCAGCGACTGACCCTGCAGATCCACGAAACGGCCCGAGTGCGCGGGCGTCAGTGTGGCCATCAGATCCAGCAGGCGGACGGCGACCTCGGCGGGATCCTGCAGCAGGGCGGGATCCATCTCCTGAAGAAAAGGTTGCTGCATGGGGGTATTCATGAGGCCGGGATGCACGGTGATGACACCGGCGCCGGGAAAACGTCCGGCCCACTCACCCGCCAGGATCCGGGATCCCATGTTGAGGGCGGCCTTGCTCATGCGGTAGCTGTAATGGCACATGGCCTCCTGGCCCACCTCCTCCAGGCTTCCCGCCCGATCCGAGAGGGTGCAGAGCCAGAGCGTGCTCTGGGGCATCATGCGCCGGCTCAGATTGGCACCAAGGGCCAGGTGGGGCCAGGCATTGGCCAGCAGACTCTCTTCGAGCCATTGGGGGGTCACCTCCTCCACCCGCCGCTCCGGCATGTGGGCAAGATCATGGAGCAGGCCTATGGTGTTGATCACCACCGTCGGCAGGGTGGTGCTGTCATAGAGGGTGAAGAGGGCTTCAAAGGAGAGCGAGTCCACTTCCTGCAGCGGAAAGTAGCAGGCGGGATCCAGCCCCCTGGGCAGTTGCCTGCCCGCCAGCAACCACTCTTCTCCCCGTCTGGCCAGCTCCCGTGCCAGCGCACTGCCCAACCCGCCACTGCCCAGGATCAGATAGCTCATCTGCGTGTCCTTGGATTTGATCACTGCTTAGATGGTATCAGAAGAATGGCGGACTGCCGGGAGCCCCCGTCAGGCTCAGGCCTCGGCCAGATGGCGCCCAAACTCCCGCGCCCGGGCCAGGTCCAGAAAACCGTCCGCCTGCTTGTGGCTGCGCAGGAACTGGTAATAGGCGAGCAGGGTCACCAGTTGCTCCTCGTCCGGCATGGGCTTTCCCGGACGGGTCTCCTGCACCAGCGACCCCGCCGCCGCCAGCGCGTCCCTGTCCACCACCTCGGCCTGACGATAGAGATACCCGCAACCGGTGGCGAGCCACTCCAGCGAGCAGTTGGCCCCCATGGCAATCTGGTTCGCCTTGCCAAGGCCGGGCTCGGCCCCTTTCAGATACTTGCGGATCAGGGCTTCACTCAACCCCACCTTGCGGGCAAAGGCGCTCACACTCCCCTCCCCGATCAGGCTTTGCAGCCTGGCGGCAAACCCTTCCATCACCCCTTCTCCTCTCACTGACACCGGGATCTTGACCCGTCGGAGTCAGAACCATAGTTCGAATTCGCGAAGGGGGCATTATTGCCTTGTCCGCCGGAAGAGACCAAGATGCTGGCACATGATATTGCCCCTTTCTTTTCGCATTGTTATCTCCAGAGGAGTCACCATGTCCGTATCCCGTCTGGCCCTGCACGAGCAAGGCCCCACCTTCTCCCGTCTCATCATGGGCTACTGGCGCCTGATGGAGTGGCAGCTTTCCCCCGCCGCCCTGCTGGACCTGATGAAATATCACCTTGATCTCGGGGTCACCACCATCGATCACGCCGACATCTACGGTGGCTACCAGTGCGAGGAGGCCTTCGGCCATGCCCTGCGCCTGGAGCCCTCCCTGCGCGATCGCATGGAGATCGTCAGCAAGTGCGGCATCGCCCTCACCGCCAATCCGGCCCACGCCCTGAATCATTACAACACCGGCAAGGGACACATCGTCGCCAGTGCCGAAGCCTCCTTGCAAAAGCTCGGCACCGATCATCTGGATCTGTTGCTGATCCATCGCCCCGACCCCCTGATGAACGCCGACGAGGTGGCCGACGCCTTCATCACCCTCAAGCAGGCAGGCAAGATCAAGCACGCCGGGGTCTCCAACTTCACGCCCCATCAGTTCGCCCTGCTGCAATCCCGCCTGCCCTTCCCCCTGGTCACCAACCAGCTGGAGATCTCCCCGCTCCATCAGGAGGGGACGCTGGATGGTGCCCTGGATCAATGCCAGCAACTGCGCATCAAGCCCATGGCCTGGTCCTGCCTTGGCGGCGGGCGGCTGTTCCATGCCCCCGACTATGCCCCGCTGCGGACGGAACTCGAGCAGATCCGCCAGGAGGTGGGCGCCGACTGTCTGGAGCAGGTGGTCTACGCCTGGGTGATGATGCTGCCGAGTCAGCCGTTGCCCCTCATCGGCTCCGGCAAACGGGAGCGGATCGCCGCCGCCGTGGCAGCCGAGTCCATTGAGCTCACTCGCCAGCAGTGGTTCCGCATCCGCAAGGCCGCTCTGGGTTATGACGTTCCCTGAGTCTGCACCAGACCCTGAAAACAAAAACGGCATGGAGGATTCCATGCCGTTTTCCGTTATCGAGACGATTCAACGATGGCGCTGGGGGCGACCACGGGGTGCATCCGTCTTCGGTTTGGCCTGATTGACCGTGATGGTGCGGCCGCCGACCTCGGTGCCGTGCAACTCGGCGATGGCCTTCTCGGCCTCGCCATTGACCGGCATTTCAATGAAACCAAACCCCTTGGACTGACCGGTATCGCGGTCGATGATGATATCGACCTTGTCTACCTGCCCAAATTGGCTGAACACGGTTGTCAGTTCGTCGGCCGTCATCCGGTACGACAGATTACCTACGTAAATCTTCATGCCATCCACTCTCGATTCAAGGTGCCTTATCTATGCATCCACCGACCTGGGAGTAAGGGCACAACCCCCCTGCCGGACCAGCCACGGCATCATGCCATGGCACTTCCAGCTTCGTATCCCAAGTCCTTGATCTCTTGGGCTATCGGAGCAGGAAAGATCAAATCGAATCAGAGGCAGTATCTGAGCATTGGGATGAATTGTCGAGAAAATAGTCAGATTGGGTGCAGCTCGGCCAGCAATGTGCCGAGGGCACGACGCCCATGCCAGGCACGTTTGAACCCGAATCGATAGACCCCGGGAGCCACTTCGTGAGTCCCTTCCCGGGACAACCCGAGCAGGCTGGTGGCCGTCGCCAGGGTCACCTCATCCAGCCCGAGATCCAGGCTGAAATCGAGCCACTGACCATCGTGTCCCACCTTGCGATCCCGCTCCATGCCCACCAGCACGGCTCTGGGCAGGGCCAACGCCCGGTCTTCGCCGCCATTGAGCAGATAGAGATGGCGTTCATCCCAGGCAAGCTCCGCCAGACGCCAGCGCTGCCAGTTGCGCGGCAACACCATCATCACCAGCACGATGCCGCCAAAGACCACCCCGACCCAGGGCAGCAGGCCCATGTCGGGATATCCCAGCCAGAGGGCGGCCACCACAGTGGCGAGACTCGCCAGCAACAGGCAGATCATGACCCCGTAAAACCGCCGGGCCGGGGGCATCAGCCAGCGCACGTTCTCTTGCGCTGCCAGCTCACTGACTCTCATCTTCTCTTCTCCTTCTGTGATGCGAACGGCCTTGCCGTCGCTGCGTTGCCGCGCATTGTGCGCGAGCGACGCGCCGCGATGCAACCGCCACCGCGACACGGATGACGGCCAGCCGCCACTCTTGGTATGCTTGGGGCTGTCTGAGCCCGCACTGGGCGCCATCCCGGGAGTCCCATGTTCGCCACCGCCCTGCTCTTGTCCGCGAGCACACTCTATGCCGAGGCCATCGGCGGCTACTCCGCCGGCTGCCTGAAAAATGCCGTGGCCCTGCCCCTCGAAGGCCCTGGTTATCAGGTGATCCGCACCAAACGGCTGCGCTATTACGGTCACCCCGACCTCATCCATTACCTGCAGCATCTGGCCAACCAGACCAGACTGGCCGGCATGCCGGATCTCTATATCGCCGACCTCGCCATGATGCACGGGGGGCCTTTTACCTCAGGTCATCGCAGCCACCAGACCGGCCTGGATGCCGACATCTGGTTCAGGATGGCTGACAGACCCATCAGCCGCTGGGAGCAGGATGCCCCCAGGGAGTGGGCGCTGATCGACGAACCCAGCTACCGGATGCTGCCCGGCCGATTCGGCCCAAGGCAGCTCAATCTGCTGCGCCTTGCGGCTGATCGCCCCGAGGTGGCGCGTATCTTCGTCAACCCCGTCATCAAGGCCGAGGTGTGCAAACAGGCACCCGGTGAAGCCTGGGTCGGCAAGCTGCGCCCCTGGGTCGGCCACTTCAGCCACTTTCACGTGCGCCTGCGCTGCCCGGCAAACAGTCCGGACTGCCAGCCCCAGGCTCCCATTCCCCCCGGCAATGGCTGTGGGGAGGAGCTGGCCTCCTGGCTCAAGGACAAACCCCAGCTGCCCAAGATGTCGATGAGCTACCGCGCCCCCCTCTTACCCAGGCGTTGTGAGGGCTGACCACAAGCTGTTATGGTGAACCTATTTCCGAGAGAAATATCAATGGAGAACAACAAGATGGCCACTTCACTCTGGCAACGTGGTACCCGTGCCCTGCTGACCCTGACCCTGCTGCTGGGTTTGACCGGCTGCGGCATGAACACCATTCCGACCCTGGATGAGCAGGTCAAGGCGAGCTGGGGACAGGTCGAGAACCAGTACCAGCGCAGGGCCGATCTCATTCCCAACCTGGTGGCCACCGTCAAGGGGTACGCCAGCCACGAGCAGGAGACCCTCAAGGCTGTCACCGATGCCCGTGCCCGAGTCGGCAGCGTGCAGGTGAGTGACCCCTCCCAGCTCAAGGCGTTCGAGGCGGCGCAGGAGCAGCTCTCCAGCGCCCTCTCCCGGCTGATGGTAGTGGTCGAGCGCTACCCGGATCTGAAGGCCGATCAGCAGTTCCTGACCCTGCAGGCCCAGCTGGAAGGCACCGAGAATCGCATCGCGGTGGCCAGACGGGATTACATCGAGGCAGTACGCCAGTTCAATACCGAGATCCGTACCTTCCCCGGGGTCATCTGGTCCAAGCTGCTTTACTCCGATCTGGAAGCCAAACCCACCTTCAGCGCCAAACCCGGTGCCGATGAGGCGCCCAAGGTCAGCTTCCAATGAACGTGATGAGACACTGGCTGGCGCTCTGTCTGCTGCTCTGTGCCACGGCACTGCATGCCGCCCCCGATTTCCCGGCCCTGACCGGGCGGGTGGTGGACGAGGCCAATCTGATGTCCCGCAAGCAGGCCCACCAACTCGCACAACAACTGGCCGTCTTCGAGAAGCGCAGCGGCGTCCAGCTGGTGGTGGTCTCCATCGACACGCTGGCGGGGGATACCATCGAAGAGTACGGCTACCAGCTCGGTCGCCACTGGGGCATCGGCCAAAAAGGCAAGAACAACGGCGTTCTGCTGATCATCGCCCAGGACGAGCGCAAGGTGCGCATCGAGGTGGGTTATGGCCTGGAAGGTGCCCTGCCCGACGCCATCGCCGCCAATATCATCCAGACCCGGATCCTGCCCGCCTTCAAGCGCGGTGACATGGTGGCCGGCATCCTCGCCGGCAGCCAGGGCATCATGCAGGCCCTGGCCGGGGAGTATCAGCCCGTGGACCACGCCAGCAAGGCCGACAAGCAGGGAGGTCCCTGGCTCTTCATCCTGGTGGTGATTGCGATGATCGTGCTGCACAACCTACGCGGCGGCGGCGGCGGCGGTGGGCCGGGAGGACGTCGCCGGGCCGCCTACATGGCCGGTGGATTCGG
>NZ_CAWMFQ010000133.1:33647-47997 GCF_963866995.1 Aeromonas sp. ZOR0002
AGTGGTGGCGGCGGCAGCTTTGGCGGCGGCGGTGCATCTGGCGGTTGGTAATCAGGGAAAAAGAGACAACAAGATGATTTCAAAACAGTTTTTCCACACCTTGCAGGCCAGGGTTCGACAGGCCGAGCAGGCCACGGATGCCGAACTGGTCACCGTGCTGGCCCCGGCCAGCGATGGCTATCGCTATATCCCGACCCTGTGGGCCGCCCTGCTGGCCATGCTCACCCCCCTGCTGGTCTTCCAGCTCGGCTTCTGGCTTGGCTGGTACGAGATCCTGCTGGTGCAGTGGTCGGTCTGGTTGCTGCTGAGCCTGCTGTTCCACTGGACGCCCATCAAGATGCGGCTCATTCCCCACAAGGTACGCCGTCACCGGGCCGCCCTGATGGCCCGCCTGCAGTTTGTCGAGCAGGGACTTCACCGCACCCGGGACCGGCTCGGTGTGCTCATCTTCGTCTCGGTGGCGGAGCACTATGTGGAGATCCTGGTAGACGACGGGATCGCCCAGCACATCGACAACACCCAGTGGCAGCAGATCATCGACGACTTCGTGGTTCGGGTACGCAACAAGGAGGTCGAGCAGGGGTTCCTGGAGTGCGTGGAGCGCACCAGCGCCATTCTGACCGACGCCTTCCCCGCCACCCGGGATCAGAACGAGCTGCCTGACAGCCTGATCATTCTCGACAAGCCTTGAACGGGATTAAAAAACCGGCATTCTGTTCAAGGGATAGGCACTCGATAAAGATTATGAAAAATAAGGGGAAAAGTGGTTGACCCAGGCAGCCCTTTCCCCTAAATTACGCCCCGTTCCAGCGCAACGGCGCAGCGAACACCGTGTTGGCTGAACACGTTAAACCACAGACAAAATTTGGTGCGGTATCCGAGAGGCTGCCCACCGACGAAGTCGGCAAGATGCACGCGCAGCGTGCTCCGAAAGCCACTTCAAGCAGTAAAAATTTGGTGAGGTGTCCGAGTGGCTGAAGGAGCACGCCTGGAAAGTGTGTATACGGCAACGTATCGAGGGTTCGAATCCCTCCCTCACCGCCAAATTGTAAAAACCGACCTCAGGGTCGGTTTTTTGCTTCAAGGCGTCTGCCAGCCCCCTGACAAGAGAAACCCGTCATCGGCGGGGGCCAGAAAAAGCGGTTTGCCGCGATACCTGGCCGAGTGCCGCCCAGCCAATCCCTTCCGCCTCGCTGCTCTCTGTCGACAGGGGATATACCCCGAGGGCAGCCAGCCCTTTCTCGTTGACAGCGTATTACGCCAAGCAAACAGAAATTGACGATATAAATAACCAATATCCTCTCACAGATAGCACAGTATATTGTGATATCACTTGGATAACCGCCTCGTCCTGCCATGCCGGCACCGTCAACCTGCTCTACAGATCAAGCGGTACAGGCCGATGCCACCGGACACTACCGGGTCTGCGCAACCTCTCGGATATTGCTCACCGATTGGATATCGTTTTGAAAAACTGATAGTTAAATGGCTACACTAGCCTCACACATCGCATAGGGATATGGACAAATGAGTCTTATTGGCTTGCTGCTGGCCCTGGCAGCCATTCTGGGTGGCAACATGATAGAAGGGGGGCACCCCAGCGCCCTGCTCGATCTGCCCGCCTTTCTCATCGTGATCGGCGGTACCGTCGGTGCCGCACTGACCCAGTTTCCTTTTTCCGTGGTTGGTAAAACCCTCAAGCGCTTCAAGTGGCTCATCACTCCCCTGCGCCTCGACATGCTGGAGCAGGCCCAACTGCTTGAAACCCTGGCGGGCAATGCACGGCGCAGTGGCATGCTGGCACTGGAGGGCATGATCGACGACATCAAGGATCCCTTCCTGCAAAAAGGGGTACAGATGATGGTCGATGGCTACGAGAAGACCAAAATCCACGAGGTACTGGAAAACGAGATCGAGTTCGAGCAGGAAGATATCGAACAGACCGTCAAATTCTACGAGGCCATGGGGGGCTACTGCCCGACCATGGGGATCGTCGGGGCCGTATTTGGCCTCATTCACGCCATGGGCCTGCTGGATGCCCCCGACAAGCTGGGAGGCGCCATCGCGGTGGCCTTTATCGCCACCATCTACGGGGTGTCGGCCGCCAACCTCATCTTCCTGCCCTTCGGCAACCGCTACAAGTCGTTTGCCCACCAGATCCGCCACTACAAGGAGATGACCCTCACCGGCATCCTCTGCATCGTGGACGGCGAGTCACAGCAACGGCTGCAAGTGACCCTTGAGCCTTACCTCGGAGGCCACAGTGGCGAAAAAGAAAAAGGCTGAGGCGCCGGAGAACCACGAACGCTGGCTGGTCTCCTACGCCGACTTCATGACACTGCTGTTCGCCCTGTTCGTGGTGCTCTACTCCTTCGCCATGGCCAAGCAGTCGGAGACTCGCGTGCTCATTCAGGGCTTTATCGAATCTCTTGGCAAGATAGGGCTGGTCTCCCTTCCCGCCGGCTCCCCCGTGATGCAGGGGGGCACAGGCATACTGGAACCCGAGTCCAAGACCACCCCCAATACCTCCCAGAAAGAGCAGGTGCTGGATACCCAGACGCCCGCAGCGGCGGCCGACCCTTTCAACGAGACCATCGGCTCCTCGGAGAAACCTACGGCCACGGAGTCCTGGCCCCACAAGACCAAGGAGCAGGATTGGGTCACGGTCACCAAGCAGAAGCTGGATCAGCAGCTCAAGAGCCAAATCGAGTCCAAGGAGATCGAGGTGGAGCAGCTTGGCAGCCAACTGGTGATCCGCATCGGCGAGAAGACCTTGTTCCCGGCCGACTCCGCCTTCTTGCAGCCCCAGTTCATTCCCCTGGTCAACAAGGTCTCGGACGTGCTGGCGGACATTCCCGGCATGGTGGTGGTCACCGGTCACACCGACAACTCCCAGGCGCCGGTGGAGCTCTATCGCAACAACTGGGAGCTGTCGGTGCTGCGGGCGGCCACCATCACCCACACCCTGCTGACCAACCCCAAACTGGATTCACGACGGCTGATCGCCCAGGGGGTGGCGGATACCCAACCCCGTTATCCAAACGATACCCCGGCTCACCGCCAGGCCAACCGCCGGGTGGAGATCGTGCTCTCCCAGGGCAAGGCGACAGAGCAGAGCCTCCCCGTTCTCCAACCCTGAAACAGACCCCGCCATGCGGGGTCTTTTGTTTCCTGCCATCCACCGGATTTTCAAACTATCCGGTTTTTTTCTGCTAAATAAAAACGATTGAAAACAATTCTCAAACGAGAAAGTTGACCCCGCTAGCAAAACACAATTTTCATCCCGTTGATTAATAATTAATCCTTTGAAATGACATGTAAATCAGTACGAAAGTGGCATACTACGTAACGTCATTGTTAAGTCACATGATTAATTTGGTTAGGGAAAAACCTATATGTTTGCTGATATTGCCGTCCAGCACTGGGCTTTTGCTGTCTATGTCATTGGCGCCATCTGTATCTGCTTGACCATGATAGGCCTGGCGGCCTTGCTGGGGGGGCGCGCCTATGGCCGTGCCAAGAACAAACCCTTCGAATCCGGGGTGGATTCCGTCGGCAACGCCCGCCTGCGCTTCTCCGCCAAGTTCTACCTGGTCGCCATGTTCTTCGTCATCTTCGATGTCGAAGCCCTCTATCTCTTTGCCTGGTCCGTCTCCGTTCGGGAGAGCGGCTGGGTCGGCTTCATCGAAGCCACCATCTTCATCACCCTGCTGCTGGTAGGCCTCCTCTACCTGTGGCGCATTGGTGCCCTCGACTGGGCCCCGAAAAAGCGTGTCCTGACTGACAAGAAACCAGACTGAACTACCGATTATCTCTTTGAGGTTGCACCATGAAGTACACCCTGACCCGGATTGACCCGGATGCGCCCGTTGAGCGCTACCCCCAGGAACAGCGCCAGACCGTCGATGATCCACTGGCGCAGCAAGCGACCCGCGGCATCATGATCGGGCGCCTCGAAGAGGTGCTGCAAGACACCGTCAACTGGGGCCGCAAGAACTCCCTCTGGCCCTACAACTTCGGCATCTCCTGCTGCTACGTGGAGATGTGTACCGCCTTCACCTCTCCCCACGACGTGGCTCGCTTCGGCGCTGAGGTCATACGAGCCTCCCCCCGTCAGGCCGACTTCATGGTGATTGCCGGCACCCCCTTCATCAAGATGGCCCCTGTCATCCAGCGGCTCTATGAGCAGTTGCTCGAACCCAAGTGGGTCATCTCCATGGGTGCCTGCGCGAACTCCGGCGGCATGTATGACATCTACTCCGTGGTACAGGGGGTGGACAAGTTCCTGCCGGTCGATGTCTACATTCCGGGCTGCCCGCCCCGCCCCGAGGCCTTCCTGCAAGCCCTGATGCTGCTGCAGGAGTCCATCGGCAAGGAACGCCGCCCCCTCTCCTGGGTGGTGGGGGATCAGGGGATCTACCGTCCCCAGATGCAATCCGAGAAGGAACGCAAGCGCGGCGAGCGGATCAACGTGACCAACCTGCGCACGCCGGATGAGATCTGATCATGAAACTGACTCGAGAATTCCCAAGCAATTACACCATGGCCCAGTGGCAAACCGCCGATCACGCCGATGCCCAGGTGGTCGGCGAGCTGTTCGCCCACTTCGGTGCCGAGCGCTTCACCGTGCAGAGCACCCGTACCGGCGTGCCGGTGGTCTGGCTGCCCCGCGAGCTGCTGCTGGATGTGATGGGCTTCCTGCGCAAGCTGCCCTCCCCCTTCGTGATGCTGTTCGATCTCAGCGCCACCGACGAACGGATGCGCAGCCATCGCCACGGCCTGCCACAGAGCGACTTTACCGTCTTCTATCACCTCATCTCCATCGACCGTAACGCCGACGTGATGCTGAAGGTGGCGCTCAAGGAGAGTGATCTCCATCTGCCCACCGTCAGCCGCCACTTCCCCAACGCCAACTGGTACGAGCGGGAAGTGTGGGATCTGATGGGGATCACCTTCGATGGCCACCCCCATCTGACCCGCATCATGATGCCCAAGAGCTGGCAAGGGCACCCCTTGCGCAAGGACTACCCGGCGCGCGCCACCGAGTTTGATCCCTTCATGCTCGATGCGGTCAAGCAGGATCAGGAGCAGGACAACCTGCTGTTCAAGCCGGAAGAGTGGGGCATGGCCCGCGGCAACGAGAACGAGGACTACATGTTCCTGAACCTCGGGCCGAACCACCCCTCCGCCCACGGCGCCTTCCGCCTGGTGCTGCAACTCGACGGAGAAGAGATCCGCGACTGCGTGCCCGACATCGGCTATCACCACCGCGGCGCCGAGAAGATGGGCGAGCGCCAGTCCTGGCACAGCTACATCCCCTACACCGACCGGGTCGAATACCTGGGCGGCGTGATGAACAACCTGCCCTATGTGCTGGCGGTCGAGAAGCTGGCCGGCATCAAGGTGCCGGCGCGGGTCGACATGATCCGGGTGATGATGGCGGAACTGTTCCGCATCCAGAGCCACCTGCTGTTCCTTGGCACCTACATTCAGGACGTGGGGGCCATGACCCCGGTCTTCTTCACCTTCACGGACCGCCAGAAGATCTACACCATCATCGAGGCCATCACCGGGGCCCGCATGCACCCGGCCTGGTTCCGCATCGGCGGCGTGGCCCACGATCTGCCTGCCGGCTGGACCCGCCTCATCCAGGACAACCTGTTGAGCTGGCTGCCCAAGCGGTTGATGGAGTATGAAAAGGCGGCCATGCGCAACAGCATACTGCGGGGCCGCACCATCGGCGTCGCCGCCTACAACACGGCCCAGGCCCTGGCCTGGGGCACCACGGGGGGCGGTCTGCGGGCCACGGGGCTCAACTTTGACGTGCGCAAATGGCGCCCCTATTCCGGTTACGATCAGTTCGAGTTCGAGGTGCCGGTGGGTAGCAACGGGGACGCCTACGACCGCGCCACCGTACGCATCGAGGAGATCCGCCAGAGCCTGTCCATTATCGAGCAGTGCATGAAAAACATGCCTGAGGGCCCCTTCAAGGCGGATCACCCGCTCACCACGCCACCGCCCAAAGAGCGCACCCTGCAGGACATCGAAACCCTGATCACCCACTTCCTGCAAGTCTCCTGGGGGCCTGTCATGCCGGCCGCCGAGTCCTTCCAGATGATAGAGGCGACCAAGGGGGTCAATAGCTATTACCTGACCAGCGATGGCTCCACCATGAGCTACCGGACCCGGATCCGCACCCCGAGCTTTGCCCACCTGCAGCAGATCCCCTCGGTGATCCGCGGCCAGATGGTGTCGGATCTTATCGTCTACCTGGGCAGTATCGATTTCGTTATGTCAGATGTGGATCGTTGAGTCCTCTCGCCCCGGCAGCCGGGGCGAAGGGCAAGACGCGCAGTAAAGGGACAAGCCACAAAAGGTCAAGTCATGAGCCAATGTCAGTGTCACAATAACCAGACCCCACAAGGGCAAGGGGCATGCAGCAGCCAGCAGGGAGATTTCGTCCTGAGCCAGGCCGAGCGCGATGCCATCGAACACGAGAAACACCACTACGAAGATCCCCGAGCAGCCAGCATCGAAGCGCTCAAGATAGTGCAACAGGCCCGTGGCTGGGTGCCTGACGGCGCCATTCACGCCATCGGCGCCGAGCTCGGCATCCCCGCCAGCGACGTGGAAGGGGTCGCCACCTTCTACAGCCAGATCTTCCGCCAGCCGGTGGGTCGTCACATCATCCGCGTCTGCGACAGCATGGTCTGCTACATCAACGGCCACGAGCAGTTGCTTGCCGGTCTGAAAGAGGTCGTCAATCTGGCCCCCGGTCAGACCTCCCCGGATGGCCGCTTCACCCTGCTGCCCGTCTGCTGCCTCGGCAACTGCGACAAGGGGCCGGCCATCATGATCGATGACGATACCTATGGCGGACTCGATGCCGTCAGCCTGCTGAAAACCCTGGAGGCTTACCCATGAGCATTCAGCCAGGCAAGACGCTTGCCTCCCTCGGTACCGCCAACCGCATCCCCCGTACCGCCGAGACTCACCCTCTCACCTGGCGCCTGCGAGACGACGGCCAGCCGGTGTGGCTCGAGGAGTATCAGGCAAAACAGGGCTATGAAGCCGCCCGCAAGGCGCTGGGCCAGATGAGCCCGGATGACATCGTCAGCACCGTCAAGGATGCCGGCCTCAAGGGACGCGGCGGCGCCGGTTTCTCCACCGGCGTGAAGTGGGGCCTGATGCCCAAAGACGAGAGCATGAACATCCGTTACCTGCTCTGCAACGCCGACGAGATGGAGCCCAATACCTACAAAGACCGCATGCTGATGGAGCAGCTGCCCCACCTGCTGATCGAGGGGATGATCATCAGTGCCCGGGCTCTCAAGGCCTATCGCGGCTACATCTTCCTGCGCGGCGAGTACGTGGATGCCGCCATCCACCTGCGCCGCGCCGTGGAAGAGGCCAAGGCCGCGGGGCTCCTTGGCAAGAACATCCTGGGCTCGGGCTTTGACTTCGAGCTGTTCGTCCACACCGGCGCAGGTCGCTACATCTGCGGCGAAGAGACGGCCCTCATCAACTCCCTGGAAGGACGGCGCGCCAACCCGCGGGCCAAACCCCCCTTCCCCGCCGTCTCCGGCGTCTGGGGCAAACCGACCTGCGTCAACAACGTCGAAACCCTGTGCAACGTCCCCGCCATCATCGGCAACGGTGTGGCCTGGTATCAGGGGCTGGCACTGCCGGGTTCGGAAGATCACGGCACCAAGCTGATGGGCTTTTCCGGCAAGGTCAACAATCCCGGCCTGTGGGAGCTGCCCTTTGGCATCACCGCCCGCGAGCTGTTCGAAAACTACGCCGGCGGCATGAAGCCCGGCTATCGTCTGAAAACCTGGCAACCGGGCGGCGCCGGCACCGGCTTCCTGCTGCCCGAGCACCTGGATGCCCAGATGTATGCAGGCGGCATCGGCAAGGTGGGCACCCGCATGGGCACCGGGCTCGCCATGGCGGTGGATGACAGCATCAACATGGTCTCCCTGCTGCGCAACATGGAGGAGTTCTTTGCCCGCGAATCCTGCGGCTGGTGCACCCCCTGCCGCGACGGCCTGCCCTGGAGCGTCAAGATCCTGCGGGCGCTGGAGCGGGGCGAGGGCCAACCCGAGGATCTCGCGACCCTGGAACAACTCGTCAGTTTCCTGGGCCCGGGCAAGACCTTCTGTGCCCATGCCCCCGGCGCCGTCGAGCCCCTTGGCAGTGCGATGAAGTATTTCCGGTCCGAGTTCGAGGCTGGGGTCAAGGCCCCCCATGACAATCACAAGCTGTTCAAGGGTATCCAGCCCAACCTGCTGGGCGAGCGCTGGTAAGCGCCAGGACGCATCGGGCAATAGCCGATTTCATAAAACAGGTTTCAGGGAAGTTGTATGGCAACCATTCATGTAGACGGTAAAGAGTACGAGGTAGACGGGGCAGACAACCTGCTGCAAGCCTGTCTGTCGCTGGGTCTGGACGTCCCCTATTTTTGCTGGCACCCGGCGCTGGGTAGCGTCGGTGCCTGCCGCCAGTGCGCGGTCAAACAGTATCAGAATGCCGACGACAAGCGCGGCCGCCTGGTCATGTCCTGCATGACCCCTTCCACCGATGGCACCTATATCTCCATCGAGGATGAAGAGGCGAAGGAGTTTCGCAAGACGGTGGTGGAGTGGCAGATGACCAACCATCCCCACGACTGCCCGGTGTGTGAAGAGGGTGGCGCCTGCCACCTGCAGGACATGACGGTGATGACGGGCCACAACAGCCGCCGCTACCGTTTCACCAAGCGCACCCACCAGAATCAGGATCTGGGCCCCTTCATCAACCACGAGATGAACCGCTGCATCGCCTGCTACCGCTGCGTGCGCTATTACAAGGATTACGCCGGTGGCGAGGATCTCGGGGTCTATGGCGCCCATGACAACGTCTACTTCGGCCGGGTCGAGGATGGCACCCTGGAGAGCGAATTCTCCGGCAACCTGGTGGAGGTCTGTCCCACCGGCGTCTTCACCGACAAGACCCACTCCGAGCGTTACAACCGCAAGTGGGACATGCAGTTCGCCCCCAGCATCTGCCAGGGGTGCTCGGTCGGCTGCAACATCAGCCCGGGTGAGCGCTACGGCGAGCTGCGCCGCATCGAGAACCGTTTCCACGGCGCCCTGAACCACTATTTCCTCTGCGATCGCGGCCGCTTCGGCTACGGTCACGTCAATCTGACCGACCGCCCGCGCCAACCCCTGCTGCAAGATGGCAGTGACAAGCTGGCCATCACGGTGGATGGTGCCCTGAACCGGGCCGCGGATGCGCTGCGCACCGCCAGCGGCGTCATCGGCATCGGCTCACCCCGCGCCTCCTTGGAGAGCAACTTCGCCCTGCGCGAACTGGTGGGGGCCGCCAACTTCTACTCCGGGGTCGAGCAGAGCGAATGGAAATGCCTGCAGAAGATGCTGGACATTCTGGAGCACGGCGGCGTGCGCACTCCCAGCCTTCGCGATATGGAAGAAGCCGACGCCGTGCTGGTGCTCGGGGAAGATGTCACCCAGACCGCCGCCCGCATCGCCCTGGCCCTGCGCCAGGCGGTGAAAGGCAAGGGGCGCGAAATTGCCCGCAAGCTCAAGGTGGATCTCTGGCAGGTCGCTGCCGTGCAGACCCTGGCCCAGAACCAGCGCTACCCCTTGCTCATCACCAGTCTGGATGCCACCCGCCTGGATGACGTGGCGAGCAGCACCCTGCACGCCCCCCACGCGGATCAGGCACGCCTCGGGTTTGCCATCGCCCACCTGCTGGACGCCAGTGCACCTGCACCAACGGATCTCTCCCCCGAACAGCAGGCCCTCGCCGCCCAATGGGCCGACCTGCTTGGCAACGCCAAAAAGCCCCTCATCATCGCAGGCAATGGTGCCCGCAACGAGGCGCTGATCGAAGCGGCCAGCAACATCGCCCGCGCCCTCAAGGGCCGTGGCCAGGCCGCGGAGCTTGCCCTGGTGGCTCAGGAAGCCAACAGCCTGGGGCTGGCCATGCTGGCCCGGCATGCCGCCCCGCTGGAGGCAGCCCTCGAGCGCATGGAAGGGGAAGAGAGGCTTGCCCTGGTCGTTCTTGAGAACGACCTCTACCGCCGAGCCCCCCGCAGCCGGGTGGACGCCGCCCTGGATCGCCTGCAACACCTGCTGGTCATCGACCATCAGGAGACGACCACCGCGAAGAAGGCGGATCTGGTGCTGCCTGCCGCCAGTTTTGCCGAAGGCGATGGCACCCTGGTCAACATGGAAGGCCGCGCCCAGCGCTTCTTCCAGGTCTATGCTCCCGCCTTCTACAACGCCGATATCCAGGTGCGCGAAAGCTGGCGCTGGCTGGATGCCCTGCAAGGGAGCCAGCAACCGCGTTCGGTTCGCTGGAGCACCTTCGACGATGTGAGTCGCGATTGTGCCGCCAGCGCCCCGTTGCTCACCACCATGGGTGAAGCTGCACCCAACGCCGGCCTGCGCATTCGCGGCATGAAGCTCGCCCGGGAGCCGCACCGCTACAGTGGTCGCACCTCCATGCTGGCGAACCAGAACGTGAGCGAGCCCAGAGTCGCCCAGGATCCCGATTCGCCGTTCGCCTTCTCCATGGAAGGCTACGCCGGTGCCCGCCAGCCCCTCTCTCAGGTACCGTTTGCCTGGGCGCCGGGCTGGAACTCCCCCTCCGCCTGGAACAAGTTCCAGGACGAGGTGGGTGGCAACCTGCGTGCCGGGGATCCCGGTCGCCGCCTGCTGGAGCCGGGCGAAGGCAACCTGGGCTGGTTTGGCGCCATCCCGGCCCCCTTCCAGCCCGCCGCATCCCTGCAGGTGGTGAGCTATGACCAGCTGTTCGGTGGCGAGGAGCTCTCCGCCAGAAGCCCGGTCATCCAGGCTCGCATGGGTGAACCCACCCTGGTACTGAACCCGGCGGATGCCGCGCGCCTGGCACTGTCCCCTGACGCACTGGTGGCCTTATCCTGGGGTGGCAACCACTGGCGCCTGCGTCTTCGCCTGAGCGATGCGCTGGCTCCGGGCCTGGCAGGGTTGCCACTCGGGGTGAACGGCCTGCCGACCGCCCTGCACCACGCCCTGATCGATAACCTGCAGGAGGTCATCGCATGAGCGACTCTCTGATGGATCTGCTGATCGAGGTCGGCAAGGCCCTGGTCGTGCTCGTGGGGATCGTGGGGGCTGGCGCCTTCATGAGCTTCATTGAGCGCCGCCTGCTGGCACTGTGGCAGGACCGTTACGGCCCCAACCGGGTTGGCCCCTTCGGCCTGCTGCAACTGGCGGCCGACATGGTCAAGATGTTCTTCAAGGAGGACTGGATCCCGCCCTTTGCGGATCGCCGGATCTTCGTGCTGGCCCCCATCATCGCCTTCACCGCCTTCATCCTGGCGTTTGCGGTGGTGCCCATCACCCCCACCTGGGGCGTGGCGGATCTCAACGTGGGGCTGCTCTATATCCTGGCGATCGCCGGGCTGGCGGTCTATGCCGTGCTGTTCGCCGGCTGGTCGAGCAACAACAAGTACTCCCTGCTCGGCAGCCTGCGCGCCTCGGCCCAGACCCTCTCCTACGAGGTCTTCCTTGGCCTCTCGCTCATGGGCATCGTCATCCAGACCGGCAGCTTCAACCTGCGTGACATCGTCGAGGCCCAGGCCGGCATGTGGAACGTGATCCCCCAGATCCTGGGCTTCGTCACCTTCCTGTTTGCCGGGGTCGCCGTCACCCACCGCCACCCGTTTGACCAGCCGGAGGCCGAGCAGGAGCTCGCCGACGGCTATCACATCGAGTACGCAGGCATGAAGTGGGGTCTCTTCTTCGTGGGGGAGTACATCGGCATCGTGCTGATCTCTTCCCTCATCGTGACCCTCTTCTTCGGTGGCTGGCACGGCCCCTGGCTGCCGCCCTTCATCTGGTTCGCCCTGAAGACCGCCTGTTTCATGGTGTTCTTCATCCTGCTGCGGGCCTCCCTGCCCCGCCCGCGCTTCGACCAGGTGATGTCCTTTGGCTGGAAAGTGTGCCTGCCCCTGACCCTGCTCAACATGCTGGTCACCGCTGCCGTGGTGCTGATGAATGCGTGAGCAAAACGAGATGGACATGACGATGATTCGGCGGTCTGCGGCAAGGAAACGCCCAGACGCCAGTGCTGATAAATGTGCAGTGAGGCACCTATGAAAATTACGAGCATTATCAAGGGTGTTGGCACCCAGTTGCGCAGTCTTGGGATGGTCTTCTCCCATGCCTGGCGCCCCCGTGAAACCCTGAGCTACCCGGAGCAGCCGGTCTACGCCGCCCCCCGTTTTCGCGGTCGCATCGTACTGACCCGGGATCCTGACGGCGACGAACGCTGCGTGGCGTGCAACCTGTGTGCTGTTGCCTGCCCGGTCGGTTGCATCTCCTTGCAGAAGTCGGAGCGGGAAGATGGTCGCTGGTACCCGGAGTTCTTTCGCATCAACTTCTCCCGCTGCATCTTCTGCGGCCTGTGCGAGGAGGCCTGCCCCACCACCGCCATCCAGCTGACGCCGGATTTCGAGATGGGGGAGTATCGTCGCCAGGATCTGGTGTACGAGAAGGAAGATCTGCTGATAAGCGGCCCCGGCAAATACCCGGACTACAACTTCTACCGCATGAGCGGGATGGCCATCGACGGCAAACCCAAAGGGGATGCCGAGAACGAAGCCAAGCCCATCGATGTCAAGAGCCTGCTGCCCTAGGAGTCAATCATGGAACTGGCATTCTATGCCGCGGCCCTGGTCGCCGTTTACAGCACGCTGCGGGTGATCAGCACCAGCAACCCCATGCATGCGCTGCTCAATCTCATCATCTCCCTCATCGCCGTGGCCATGATCTTCTTCTGCCTGGGCGCCGCCTTTGCGGGGGCCCTGCAGGTGATCGTCTACGCCGGCGCCATCATGGTGCTGTTCGTGTTCGTGGTGATGATGCTGAACCTGGGAAGCGCCCAGGATCAGGAGAAGAAGTGGCTCACCCCCATGACCTGGGGTGGCCCGGCCCTGCTCTCCCTCATTTTGCTGGGCTTTCTGGCCCACGGCATTCTCGGCGTGACCGGCGGTGAACTGGGTCTGACCGAGGTCAGCGCCAAGGAGGTCGGTATCGCCCTGTTCGGCCCCTATGTGCTGGCGGTGGAGCTCGCCTCCATCCTGCTGCTGGCGGGTCTGGTCACCGCCTATCACCTGGGCCGCGAGGACAAGAGCGGGGAAGTGCTCTCCGTGCCTCGCACCACACAGGAAGGAGGTCAGCAATGAGCGACATCCCCGTGGTAATGCATGGCTCGCTGCCGGCAGCCCGCCCCCTTTCCATCCAGCAAGCACAAGGAGCATGGCGATGAGTGGAATTCCCATGGAGCACGGCCTCCTGCTGGCGGCCATTTTGTTTGCCATCGGCCTGTGCGGCCTGCTGATACGCCGCAACCTGTTGTTTATCCTCATGAGTATCGAAATCATGATGAACGCGTCCGCCCTGGCGTTCGTGGTGGCGGGTAGCCGCTGGGCCCAGGCCGACGGCCAGATCATGTACATACTGGTGATTTCTCTGGCGGCAGCGGAGGCCAGTATCGGCCTCGCCCTGTTACTGCTGCTCTATCGTCGTTACCACACCCTGAACGTGGACACTGTGAGCGAGATGCGCGGATGAGCCTCCTATATCTGACTTTCCTGTTCCCGCTGCTGGGATGGCTGCTGCTGGCCTTCTCCCTCGGCCGCCTCGGCGAGCGCACCTCGGCGCTCATCGGTGTCGGCAGCATCGGTCTCTCGGCCCTCACTACCCTGTGGGTCGGCATCGATTTCCTCAATACCATGCCGGAAGGCGGCGTCTATACCCAGACCCTGTGGCAGTGGATGACGGTGGGCGAGTTCCAGCCCGCCTTCCGTCTCTCCCTGGATGGGCTATCGCTGACCATGCTGGGGGTCGTGACCGGGGTGGGCTTCTTCATCCACCTGTTCGCCTCCTGGTACATGCGCGGGGAAGAGGGGTATTCACGCTTCTTCACCTACACCAACCTCTTCATCGCCAGCATGCTGTTCCTGGTGCTGGCCGATGACCTGCTGTTCGTCTATCTGGGCTGGGAAGGAGTGGGGCTGTGCAGCTACCTGCTGATCGGCTTCTACTACAAGGATCGCAACAACGGTGCCGCCGCCCTCAAGGCGTTCGTGGTGACCCGGGTCGGCGACGTCTTCCTCGCCATCGGGCTCTTCGTGCTCTACCGCGAGCTCGGCACCCTCAACATTCACGAGCTGCTGGTGCGAGCCCCTGCGATGTTTGCCGACGGCTCCCCTGCCCTGTCGTTTGCCTGCCTGATGCTGCTCGGCGGCGCGGTCGGCAAGTCAGCCCAGCTGCCGCTGCAGACCTGGCTGGCGGAC
>NZ_CAWMFQ010000133.1:48040-71676 GCF_963866995.1 Aeromonas sp. ZOR0002
TTTCGGCGCTGATCCACGCGGCCACCATGGTGACTGCCGGCGTCTACCTGATAGCCCGCACCCACGGCCTCTTCCTGCTGGCCCCGGAGATCCTCCATCTGGTGGCGCTGGTCGGTGCCATCACGCTAGTGCTGGCAGGCTTTGCGGCGCTGGTGCAGACCGACATCAAGCGGATCCTGGCCTACTCCACCATGAGCCAGATTGGTTACATGTTCCTGGCCCTGGGGGTCGGTGCCTGGGAAGGGGCCATCTTCCACCTGATGACCCACGCCTTCTTCAAGGCGCTCTTGTTCCTCTCCGCCGGGGCCGTCATCGTTGCGACCCACCACGAGCAGAACATCTTCAAGATGGGAGGTCTGCGGCATCGCCTGCCGCTGGTCTATGCCTGCTTCCTGGTGGGGGGCTCGGCCCTGGCCGCGCTGCCGCTGGTGACCGCCGGTTTCTACAGTAAAGACGCCATCCTCTGGCAGGTGCAGGCCAGCGGCCAGAGCGCCCTGCTGTGGGCCGGTCTGGGTGGTGCCTTCCTCACCTCCCTCTACACCTTCCGCCTCATCTTCATCGCCTTCCACGGCAAGGAGCAGACCCAGGCTCACGCCGGACAGGGCCTTGCCCACCATCTGCCACTGCTGGTGCTGCTGGTGCTCTCCACCGGGGTGGGTGCATTGATAGTGCCGCCGCTCGCCGGAGTACTGCCGGCAGGCCCCGGGGATCACATCGAAGAGGGACGCCATGGCCTCGAGATCCTCTCCGGCGTCATCGCCGTGGCAGGCATTGCGCTGGCCGCCTTCCTCTTCCTCGGCGAACGTCGCCTGGCGAAGGGGATCGCACAGAGTGCACCGGGGCGGGCTCTGTCCACCCTCTGGTTCAATGCCTGGGGCTTTGACTGGCTTTATGACCTGATTTGGGTCAAGCCCTACCTGCTGGCGACTCGCCTGCTCGGCAAGGATCCGCTGGACAGGATGATGAACCTGCCCGCCGTGCTGGCCCAGGGGGGGCATCAGCTGCTGGCCTGGACCGTCTCCGGCAAGTTGCGCTGGTACGCAGCCTCCATGGGGATGGGAGCCGCCCTGATCCTGGCCCTGCTGCTGCTCGGCTGATCCATGAGCCCAATATTGTGTGGCAGGCTCAGCGCCTGCCCGACTAGAACCTAGATGAGAGCTGATATCGTGACCTTACTCTGGATCTTGCTAATTCCCTTCATCGGCGGCTTGCTCTGCTGGCAGATGGAGCGGCTCGGCGGACAATTCGTTCGCTGGGTGGCCCTCGCCTCCATGAGCGCCTGTCTGGTGCTCTCCAGCGCCATCTGGCTCGGTGGTGACTTCACCCTCGCCAACCCCGGCCTCCCCGTCTGGGCAGCCGAGTGGCAACAACCCTGGATCCCCCGCTTCGGCATCTCCCTGCACCTCGCCGTGGACGGGCTGTCGCTCCTGATGGTGATCCTCACCAGCTTCATCGGCGTGTTGGCCATCCTCTGTTCCTGGAAGGAGATCGTCCAGCGCATCGGCTTCTTCCACCTCAACCTGCTGTGGATCCTGGGGGGCGTGCTCGGCGTCTTCATGGCGGTGGATCTGTTCCTCTTCTTCTTCTTCTGGGAGATGATGCTGGTGCCGATGTACTTCCTGATTGCGCTCTGGGGCCACTCGGTCACCGATGGCAAGTCGCGCATCAACGCCGCCACCAAGTTCTTCATCTACACCCAGGCGAGCGGCCTCATCATGCTGGTGGCCATCCTGGGCCTGGTACTGACCCACCACGCCGCCACCGGTGTCTTCACCTTCAACTATCAGGAACTGCTCAACACCCCCATGAGCAGCACGGTACAGTGGCTGCTGATGCTGGGCTTCTTCATCGCCTTCGCGGTCAAAATGCCCCTGGTGCCGCTCCATGGCTGGCTCCCTGATGCCCACAGCCAGGCGCCCACCGCAGGCTCCGTGGACTTGGCGGGCATCTTGCTGAAAACCGCGGCCTACGGCCTGCTGCGCTTCACTCTGCCGCTTTTCCCCGAGGCGTCCGCCGAGTTTGCCCCCTACGCCATGGTGCTCGGCCTCATCGGCATCGTCTATGGCGCCCTGCTGGCCTTTGCCCAGACCGATATCAAGCGGCTGGTTGCCTACACCAGCATCTCCCACATGGGCTTCGTGATGATCGCCATTTACTCCGGCAGCGAGCTCGCCCTGCAAGGGGCAGTGGTACAGATGATTGCCCACGGGCTCTCGGCCGCCGGCCTCTTCATCCTGTGCGGCCAGCTCTACGAGCGCCTGCACACCCGGGATCTGCGCCAGATGGGCGGTCTCTGGGGACGGTTGCGCTACCTGCCCGGCGTGATGCTGTTCTTCTCCGTCGCATCCCTCGGGATGCCGGGGACCGGCAACTTCGTCGGCGAGTTCCTGATCCTCATCGGCAGCTTCCAGGTGGCCCCCGTCATCACCGTCATCGCCACCTTCGGGCTGGTGCTGGCCTCGGTCTACTCCCTCATCATGCTGCAGCGGGCCTGCTTCGGGACGCCCCGTGAGGAGAGCATGCTCAAGGGGCTGGATACCCGGGAACTGACCATGATGCTGACCATCGCCGGCCTCTTGGTGCTGCTCGGTCTCTATCCCCAGCCGGTGCTCGACACCGCCAGCAGCAGCCTCCTGAGCGTGCTGCACTGGTACGCGCTGCCGGGCACGGGGGCGCTGCAATGATGCTTTCTCTTTCGCCTTCCTTGTCCATGTCGGGAGCACTGTCATGACGTTTACTGTTTCTCAACTGCTGGCCCTGCTGCCCCTGTTGCTGACCACGGGGGCCATGGTGGCCCTGATGCTGGCCATCGCCTGGAAGCGCTGTGACGACACCGCCTTCGTGGTCACCATCATCGGCCTCAACCTCGCGCTCTTCTCCCTGCCCATCGTGATGGCCCAGGGGGATCAGGGGGTCACTCCCCTGCTGCAAGTGGACGCTTACGCGGTCTTCTACATGGGGCTGGTGCTCATCGGGGCCCTGGCCACCTGTACCTTCGGTCGCACCTGGCTCAAGGGCTATCCGGACAACCGGGAAGAGTTCTACCTGCTGCTGCTCATCGCCACCGCAGGTGGTCTGGTGCTGGCGGCCTCCCGTCACCTCGCCTCGCTCTTCATCGGGATCGAGATGCTGACCCTGCCCATGTTCGGTCTGGTGGGGTATGCCTATCGCGAGCGGCACTCGCTGGAAGCCAGCATCAAGTACATGGTGCTCTCCGCCAGTGCCACCGCCTTCCTGCTGTTCGGCATGGCGCTGCTCTACGCCCAGGCCGGGAGCCTGAGCTTCAGCGATCTCGGTGTGACCCTGGCCCAGAGCCCGGCTCACCATCCGCTGCTGATGGGGGGCTTTGGCCTGATGCTGGTCGGCTTTGCGTTCAAGCTGTCCCTCGCCCCCTTCCACCTCTGGACCCCGGACGTCTATGAAGGGGCGCCGGCACCGGTGGCCACCTTCCTCGCCACCGTGAGCAAGATCGCCGTGTTCTGCGTGCTGCTGCGCTTCTACCTGGCGGTACCCGCCACCTCGGATCCCATGATCCACTGGCTGCTGGCGGCCATGGCAGTCATCTCCATCGTGGTCGGCAACCTCCTGGCGCTGATCCAGACCAACATCAAGCGGATGATGGGTTACTCCTCCATCTCCCACTTCGGCTATCTGCTGGCAGTGGTGGTGGCAAGCCGCCTCGGCGAGATGCCGGTGGAAGCGGCGGGTGTCTACCTGCTGATGTACCTGTTCACCAGCCTGGGGGCCTTCGGCGTCATCAGCATGATGTCCAGCCCCTATCGCGGCAAGGATGCGGACTCCCTGCACAGTTATCGCGGTCTGTTCTGGAAGCGCCCCTATCTGACGGCGGTGATGACGGTGATGATGCTCTCCCTCGCGGGGATCCCCATGACGCTGGGCTTCATCGGCAAGTTCTACCTCATCGGCGTCACCGTCGATGCCAAGCTGTGGTGGCTCAGTGGCGCCATCGTGCTCGGCAGTGCCCTGGGGCTCTACTACTACCTGCGCGTCATGGTCACCCTCTACCTGCGCGAGCCCGGCATGCAGCTGCGCGATGCCAGGGCCGACTGGGCCTTCTCCTCCGGGGGCCTGGTGGTGCTGCTCTCCGCCATCCTGGTGGTGGCGCTCGGCATCTACCCCCAGCCCGTCATCAGCCTGGTGCAGGGCTTCCAGCACGTGGTGCTACGCTAGCCTCAGGTTCAGCTCACACAGCAAAACCGGCCTCCATGGCCGGTTTTTTTTATGTCCGCCAAGGCCCGGTCCGGCTTGCCTATCTGGCAGGCGATACCAGATCCCTCCCCTCAATCCATGCCATATCCTCCAGCAAGCGGCTGGCGGAGCAGCGAGCTGAAGACGGCCTTGCCCCCATCGTGCTCGTCTCCTCCTGCCCTCCCCATTCTCAGACCCATGCCCATAAAAAAACCGGCCACAAGGGCCGGTTTTTGGTTTCTTGCTGACGCTTAGCCCAGACGAACCCGAGCATTGCGGAACATGCGCATCCAGGCGCCATCCTCACCCCAGTTGTCCGGGTGCCAGGAGTTGGCCACGGTGCGGAACACCCGCTCCGGGTGCGGCATCATGATGGTGGCGCGGCCGTCCGCACTGGTCACCGCGGTGATACCGTCAGGGGAGCCGTTGGGGTTGGCCGGGTATTGCACGGTGACGTTGCCGCGGTTGTCCACGAAACGCAGCCCCACCAGACCGCTCTGTTGCAGCGCAGCCAGGTGAGCGGCATCGCGCACTTCCACGCGCCCTTCCCCGTGGGAGACGGCAATCGGCATCACGGAACCCGCCATCCCGGCGAAGAAGGCGGACGGGGAGTCCTGCACTTCCACCAGGCTGAAGCGCGCCTCGAAGCGCTCGGAGCGGTTGCGCACGAAGCGCGGCCAGAGATCGGCCCCCGGGATGAGGTCACGCAGGTTGGACATCATCTGGCAGCCGTTGCACACCCCCAGGGAGAGGGTATCGCCGCGCTCGAAGAAGCGCTGGAACTGCTCACGGGCGTTGTCGTTGAACAGGATGGACTTGGCCCAGCCTTCGCCCGCCCCCAGCACGTCGCCGTAGGAGAAACCGCCACAGGCCACCAGGGTCTGGAAATCTTCCAGCTTGATGCGTCCCTCGAGGATGTCGCTCATATGCACGTCCACCGCAGTAAAACCGGCGCGGTCAAAGGCGGCCGCCATCTCCACGTGGGAGTTGACCCCCTGCTCGCGCAGCACCGCCAGACGGGGAGAAACCCCGCGAGCGATATAGGGCGCGGCCACGTCGTCGGACGGGTTGTAGGTGAGCCTGGCCTGCAGACCCGGATCGGTGGCGTCCTGGCGGGTGGCATGTTCCTGATCGGCGCATTCCGGGTTGTCACGCAGGCGCTGCATCTGCCAGCTGGTCTCGCCCCAGATGGTGCGAAGGGCGGTGCGGCTGGCGCGATACACTTCGCTGCCGGCACGCTGGAACAGGATGAGGTCGTCTTCGCGCACCGTGCCCAGCACATGGGAGCAGGCTGCCAGACCGTGACCGGCCAGCAGGGTCAGCACCGCTTCCTTGTCTTCGCGACGAACCTGGATGACGGCACCCAGCTCCTCGTTGAACAGGGCCGGCAGCAGATCGCCACCCACGCGATCGAGCTGGATGTCGAGGCCGCAGTGACCGGCAAACGCCATCTCGGTCAGGGTGACGAAGAGGCCGCCGTCGGAGCGGTCGTGGTAGGCAATCAGCTTGCGATCCGCCACCAGCGCCTGGATGGCGTTGAAGAAGCCCTTGAGCTGGACCGGGTTGTCCAGATCCGGGGCACTTTGCCCAAGCTGGCGATAGACCTGGGCCAGGGCCGAGGCGCCGAGGCGCTGCTTGCCGTTGCCAAGGTCGATGAGGATAAGGTCGGTCTCACCGAGATCGGTGCGCAGTTGCGGGGTCACGGTATTGCGCACGTCCTCGACCCGGGCAAAGGCGGAGATGAGCAGGGAGAGCGGCGAGGTGACGCTGCGCTCTTCGCCGTCCTGCTGCCAGCGGGTCTTCATGGACATGGAGTCCTTGCCCACCGGGATGGTGATGCCAAGGGCCGGGCAGAGCTCTTCGCCCACCGCTTTCACGGCTTCGTAGAGACCCGCATCTTCACCCGGGTGGCCGGCTGCGGACATCCAGTTGGCGGAGAGCTTGACCCGCTTGAGGGAGCCGATATTGGCTGGTGCCAGGTTGGTCAAGGCCTCGGCCACCGCCATGCGGGCGGAGGCGGCATGAGAGAGCAGCGCCACCGGGGTGCGCTCGCCCATGGACATGGCTTCACCGTGGTAGCTGTCGTAGGTCGCGGCGGTGACGGCGCAGTCAGCCACCGGGATCTGCCAGGGGCCGACCATCTGGTCGCGGTTGACGAGGCCTGTTACGGTGCGATCGCCGATGGTGATGAGGAAGGACTTCTCCGCCACGGTCGGCAGGCGCAGCACGCGCTCGGCGGCGTCGCCGAGGGTGATGCCGTCCAGTTGCAGCGCCTTGCCCTGGGCGGGCAGGCTCTGCACGTCGCGGTGCATCTTGGGCGCCTTGCCAAGCAGCACGTCCAGCGGCAGATCGATGGGCTGGTTGTCAAAGTGATCATCAGAGAGAGTGAGATGCTTCTCTTCGGTGGCGGTGCCGATGACGGCATAGGGGGCGCGTTCGCGCTCGCACAAGGCCTTGAACAGAGGCAGCTTGTCCTGGGCCACGGCCAGCACATAGCGCTCCTGGGATTCGTTGCACCAGACTTCCAGCGGGCTCATGCCCGGCTCGTCGTTCGGGATGGCACGCAGGTCGAAGCGACCACCGCGATCCCCGTCGCTCACCAGCTCCGGCATGGCGTTGGAGAGACCACCGGCGCCCACGTCGTGGATGAAGACGATGGGATTGTCGTCCCCCAGTTGCCAGCAGCGGTCGATCACTTCCTGGCAACGACGCTCCATCTCGGGGTTGTCACGCTGCACGGAGGCGAAGTCGAGATCTTCGGCAGACTGACCGGAAGCCATGGAGGAGGCGGCTCCGCCACCCAGGCCGATGTTCATGGCCGGACCACCCAGCACGATGAGGGCAGCCCCCACCGGGATCTCCCCTTTCTGGACGTGCTCGCTGCGGATGTTGCCGATACCGCCCGCCAGCATGATGGGCTTGTGGTAGCCGCGCACCTCGACGCCGTTGTGGCTCGGCACCTGCTCTTCGAAGGTACGGAAGTAACCCAGGATGGCAGGGCGACCGAATTCGTTGTTGAAGGCGGCGCCGCCAAGGGGCCCTTCCTGCATGATGTCAAAGGCGCTGACGATGCGGCTCGGCTTGCCGAAGTCCTGCTCCCAGGGCTGCTCGAAACCGGGGATGCGCAGGTTGGAGACGGAGAAGCCCACCAGGCCCGCCTTGGGTTTGGCGCCACGGCCTGTCGCACCCTCGTCGCGGATTTCGCCGCCGGAGCCGGTGGCGGCACCCGGGAAGGGAGAGATGGCGGTCGGGTGGTTGTGGGTCTCCACCTTCATCAGGATGTCGACGCGCTCCTGGTGATACTGGTACTCACCGTTGGCGGGGCTCGGGAAGAAGCGGCCACCCTGGCTGCCTTCCATCACCGCGGCGTTGTCTTTGTAGGCAGACAGGACATGGTCCGGCGTCTGCTCGAAGGTGTTCTTGATCATCTTGAACAGCGACTTGGGCTGCTGTTCGCCATCGATGGTCCAGTCGGCGTTGAAGATCTTGTGACGGCAATGCTCGGAGTTCGCCTGGGCAAACATGTAGAGCTCGATGTCGTTGGGATTGCGACCCAGCCGGGTGAAGTTGGTCACCAGGTAATCTATTTCGTCATCGGCCAGGGCCAGACCCAGGGTCACGTTGGCCTCTGCCAGGGCGGCGCGACCACCACCCAGCACATCTACCTGGGTAAAGGGGCGCGGCTCGTGGTGAGCAAACAGGGCGGCGGCCTCGTTCATCTCGGCAAAGACCACTTCCATCATGCGATCGTGCAGCAGGGCCGCGATCTCGCTACGCTGGGCCACGCTCAGCTCACCCTTGGCCTGCACGTAATAGGCAATGCCGCGCTCCAGCCGCTTGACCTGTTTCAGGCCGCAGTTGTGGGCGATGTCGGTTGCTTTGGAAGACCAGGGGGAGATAGTGCCGGGGCGGGGGGTAACGAGGAACAGCTGACCGCTGGGGGTGTGTTCCGGGATGGTCGGGCCGTAGCGCAGAAGCTGGCCCAAGGTCGCTCGCTCGGGGGGCGACAGCGGGCTCGTCAGCTCGGCAAAATGCACGTATTCCGCATAGACGCTTGCTATCTCTACTCCTCTCTGTGCGCAGCTCTGCAGCAGCTTGTGGACACGAAACTCAGACAGTGCTGGGGCACCACGCAAGATTTCCATATACCTTTCTCACCAAGTTTTAGAGTGTGGGGGGATTTGAGACGCGCGTATTATAGGGATCAGGCCCATCCTGAACAAACGTTTTTCTCATCTCGCGCGGTGTGACTCCCTTCATACTCTCTGGTATAAAGGTGCCTCTTTTTTGACAAATGCCGTTTTTTTCAACAAGGGTACTCACCTACTTGCGCTGCATTTTTCGACTGTTCATCGGGATGATGTTGACGCTGGCCCTGGCCGGTTGCGACTTCTATCACCCCTCCAGCCAACTGGAGCAGATCCGCCAGCGAGGCGAGATCCGGGTTGGCACCCTCTATGGCCCCACTTCCTATTACCAGCGTGACGACACCGCACTGGGGTTCGACTACGAGCTGGCGCAGCTTTACGCCGACTGGCTGGGGGTCAAGCTGACCATAGTACCGGCCTACAGCACCGCCGAGCTGGTCGAGCAACTGCAAAAGGGCAAGCTGGATCTCGCCGCCGCCGCCATCGTCGTGACCCCGGAGCGGCGCAAGCTGTTCCGCTTCGGCCCCGGCTTCTACCAGGTCTCCCCCAAGCTGGTCTATCGCAACGGCTCCCCCAGGCCCAAGAACCTCGGTGACATCAAGGGCAGCATAGTGGTGCCGGCGGGCTCCACCGGCGAGGACCTGATGAAGGAGCTGGCCAAGCAGTACCCCAACCTGAAGTGGAGCACCAATCGGGATGCGGACGTGGAAGAGCTGCTCAAGCAGGTGGCCGACGGCAAGGTGGACTACACGGTGGTGCAGGACACCATACTGGCCCGTACCCAGCGCTACTACCCCGAACTCACCGAGGGCTTGACCCTCGCCAGCAAGCAGACCGTGGCCTGGGCCATGACCAAGCTGCCCGACGACAGCCTCTACGCCAGCATCATCGACTTCTTCGGTCAGCGCTTCATGGATGGCGCCATCGCCAAGCTCGACGAGAAGTACTTCGGCCACGTGCAGAACTTCGATTTCGTCGACACCCGTACCTTCCTGCAACGGGCCAAGAGCCTGCTGCCCAAGTACCAAGCGCTGTTCCAGACCCACGCCAAGGATATCGACTGGCGGCTGCTGGCCGCCATCAGCTATCAGGAATCCCACTGGGATCCCCAGGCACGCTCCTACACCGGGGTGCGCGGCATGATGATGCTCACCGGCCCGACCGCCAAGGCGATGGGGGTAAACGATCGCACCCACCCGGAAGAGAGCATCAAGGGGGGCGCCCGCTACCTGCAGGAGATGATGGCGAAGGTGCCCGACTCGGTCCCGGCGGACGAGAAAGTGTGGTTTGCCCTCACCGCCTACAACATCGGCTACGGCCACATGATGGATGCCCGCCGCCTGACCAAGGAGCTGGGTAAGAACCCGGACGCCTGGAGCGACGTGAAAGAGGTGCTGCCCCTGTTGCAGCAGTCACGCTGGCATCGCAAGGTACGCTATGGCTATGCCCGTGGCGGCGAGGCGCGCAACTATGTCAACAACGTGCGCCAGTACTACCAGAGCCTGCTCTGGCTCGACAACGAACAGCAGAAGGCCCATCGTCGGGAGGAGCTGGACGAGGACGACAGCAGCGAGCCGGACGTGCCGGCGCAGCGTCCGGCCATCATCGCCGAAGTGGTCAAACAGATCATCACCCCCTAGCCTCGCCGGGGGGTGTATTTTCCTGCCCTGTTCTCTGTTACCATCCTTGGGTATACGAAGGGCGCTGGAGCGAACTTATTGCAATGTATTCATTGCGTTGCAGTTCCTGCCAAGGGCCCTTTCGACCCCACGCAAGACCAGGGAGGAGAACAGGATGCGAGCACGCAGAAGAGCCATGTTGGCCCGAAAAACCAAATGTGCCTGGAGCCCGAGACGCAAGCTCAAGCTGGCCGACATGAAACGCAAGATCTGGCACAGAAACCGCTCCTTCACGCTGCTGATAGCGGAGCACACAGTATAAACCCGGCATCAGCCGGGTTTTTTTATGCCTTGTCAGGCTGCGCCTCAAACAGAACGGTGCGTTTGGAGACCAGGGTGTTGCAGTGGTTGCAAAAATAATCCACCGCGCCGCAAGCCCGAAGCCGCTCCAGCTCCTGCCCGCAGGCAGGACACAGGGCCCGGATGCGATAACGGGCCTGACACTGGCCACATGTCGTCTCGCGGCTGCGGCTGTCCAGTTCGCCCTGACAGGCAGGGCAGGTCAGCGTGTTCATTCTCTTCTCGACTCCTCTTTAGGTCACTGTGCACCGGCGTCACTCGCAGCCCCTCCCCCAGTTTGTCTGCCCTGAGGAGGGCCACCAAGAAAAACGGCTGCCGGAAAGGGCAGCCGCAGGGCTTTATTTCTTCGCTTTGGCCTTGAGCAGGCGCTTGCGTTGACGCTCCTGGCTCAGGGTCAGGGTGTTCTTCTTGCCCTCGAACGGGTTGACCGACTCCTGGAACTCCACCCGGATCGGGGTACCCATGATCTTCAACGACTTGCGGAAGTAGTTGATGAGGTAACGCTTGTAGGAGTCCGGCAGGTCGTTCAGCTGGTTGCCGTGGATCACGATGCGCGGCGGGTTGTAGCCACCGGCGTGGGCATACTTCAGCTTGACCCGGCGACCGTTCACCATGGGCGGCTGGTGATCTTCCTGGGCCATCTGCATGATGCGGGTCAGCATGGCGGTGCTGGTGCGGCGGGTCGCGGACTCGTAAGCCTCGTTGATGGATTCGAACAGGTGACCGACGCCGCTGCCGTGCAGGGCGGAGATGAAGTGCACCCGGGCGAAGTCGATGAAGCCCAGACGTCTGTCCAGCTCGTTCTTGACGTCCTCTTTCACCTTCTGATCCAGACCGTCCCACTTGTTGACCACCAGTACCACGGAGCGGCCGCTGTTGAGCACGAAGCCGAGGATGCTCAAGTCCTGATCCGTGATGGTCTCCCGGGCGTCAATGACCAGCAGGCAGACGTTGGCATCTTCAATCGCCTTGAGCGTCTTGATGACGGAGAACTTCTCCACCGTCTCGTGCACCTTGCCACGGCGACGCACGCCGGCGGTGTCGATGACCACGTATTTCTGATCGTCGCGCTCCATGGGGATGTAGACGGAGTCGCGGGTGGTACCCGGCATGTCGTAGACGATGACCCGATCTTCACCCAGCATGCGGTTGGTCAGGGTGGATTTGCCAACGTTGGGACGACCGACGATGGCGAACTTGATGGGCAGGTCGGCGAACGGCGTCTCCTTGGTGTCTTCCCGGGTGTCGAGCTCACCGGCAGCCACCATGCGCAGCAGGGCCTCTTCGTCGAACTCCTCCAGCTCCTCTTCCTCTTGTGCCTCGGTGGCAGAGCCGACCAGGGTCTCGAGGTGGGGGGCCAAGGCCAGCTCCAGCAGGCTCAGTACGCCACGGCCGTGGGCGGCCGCCATCTGGTAGACCTCGCCCAGGGCCAGACCGTAGAACTCGGACACCGCGGAGTCACCGTCGATGCCGTCGGTCTTGTTGGCCACCAGAAACACCTTCTTGTGGGTCTTGCGCAGGTGCTCGGCGATGGCCTGATCCGCCGCGGTGAGACCGGCACGGGCATCCACCATGAAGAGCACCACATCGGCCTCTTCGATGGCCAGCAGGGACTGCTCGGCCATCTTCAGCTCGATCCCCTCCTCGGTGCCATCGATACCGCCGGTATCGACCACGATAAATTCCAGCTCGCCCAGCTTCGCCTGGCCATATTTGCGGTCCCGGGTCAGGCCGGGGAAGTCGGCAACCAGGGCATCCCGGGTACGGGTCAGGCGGTTAAACAGGGTGGATTTCCCCACGTTGGGGCGGCCCACCAGGGCAACTACAGGAGTCATAAAAGCCTCATTCTCAAGACGACAAAGGCTCCGGGTCCGAAGACCAGGAGCCGGATATTCACATTATCGGACGATCAAGGACGCTTGAGGGCGTACAACTTGCCGTCACGGCTCTGCACATACAGGGTGTCACCCTCCACCAGCGGAGCGGCATAGAGACCACTGCTGTCGAGCTGCTGCATGGCCTTGATGGTCCCGTCGGTACGGTCCAGCCAATACAGGTAACCTTCCACATCGCCGACCACCACATAGTCACCCAGGATGACGGGGGCGGTCACGGTGCGGTTTTCCAGCTGGGTGTTGGACCACAGCTCGAGACCGTTGCGACGATCGACCGCAAACAGATGGCTGCGGCTGTCGGTCAGCACGATGGCATTGCCGGTCACCGCCATGTCGCGATAACCGGAATACTTGCGTTTCCACACTTCGTCGCCGCTCATCAGCTTGCGCGCCATTAACTGGCCGTTGTAGGCGATGGCGTAGAGCTCATCACCGGCAATCAGCGGGCTGGCATCGACGTCCACCATCCGATCCAGTTCGGTGGCGCCGCGCGGGTCAGCCACCTTGGATTGACGCACCGGCTGGCCGTTGCTCAGCAGGGCGATGCCCACCTTGCCATCGGCGCGGCCATAGATGACGGCACCGTTGGTGATGATGGGGGCGCCGGCACTGCGCAGGGTCAGGGGCGGCTGCTCTTCGGACAGGGTCCACTGCAGCTTGCCCTCGTCGGTATCGAGCGCCACCAGGCGACCGGAGGTGGTCAGCACCACCACGCGGCCATCCTCGACGGCGGGGCTCGCCACCACTTCACCCGGCACCGTGGTCTGCCACAGCACTTCGCCGTTGGCCTCGTTCAGGGCGTAGACCACCCCGTTTTCGGACCCGAGGAACAGCTTGCCGTAGCGGGAAACCAGGCCGCCGGAGAGACGGGCGCTGCGCTTGTCGGCGTTGATGGGCAGATCTGCCAGATCCACGCTCCACAGCTCCTTGCCGCTCTCGCGCTCGAAGGCGGTCACATCGCCATCACGGGCCGCAGCATAGATGCGGTCCTCTTCCACCACCGGCTTGAGCTGGGAGTAGAAGTTGCCGATGCCATCCCCGACCGAGGAAGACCAGGCGGTATCGGCAGTGAACGCGGACTCGACCTTGGGCAGGGGCGCCATGGGGTTGAGATCCTCTTCCGAACTGAACAGGGAGCACCCCTGCAAGGCGAAGGAGACAGCCACCCCCAGCGCCATTCGCTTGTACAGATTACGCATCCGGAGCCTCGCCCGCAGTGACGGCTGGCAGCGCCAGATCATCCATCTTCAGCTTGAGTTCGGCGCTGCTCTGCAGGCCGCCGGCATCCGCCGCTGCCTGATAGGCATCACGCGCTTCTTCGGCCTTGCCCTGCTTTTGCAGGATGTCGCCGCGCACTTCCGCCACCTGGGCCTTGAAGGCGTCGTTGTTGATCTTGCCAAGCTGGGCCAGGGCCTCGTCAGCCTTGCCCTGATCGCTCAGGACCCGTGCCAGACGCAGGGCGGCGATGGGCTTGATGCTGTCATCGCCACTGGCGGCCACCTGGGTCAGCTGCTCGGCAGCCAAATCCAGCTTGCCCGCCTTGACGGCGGCCGCGGCCAGTTGCAAGGCGGCCAGCTCGGCATAGGCGTCACCCTTGTGAGCGGTAATGAAGCTCTTTGCCTGCTCCAGGGCGGCGTCATCCCCCTTGGCGAGCTGGGCGGTCATCTCGTTGTAAGCCTGGGAGGCGGCTTCCTGGTTGTTCTGCTGCATCTCGTTGTAGTAGCGCCAGCCAAAGAGGCCGACCAGACCGATAACAGTTCCTGCGATCACCGAGGTGCCGTTCTCTTTCCACCAGCTCTTGATGACCTCAACCTGTTGTTCTTCAGTGGTATACACTTCCACAGCTTACTCTCCTTTCGCTGCCAGCAGGGCAATGGCGGCATCGACCGAGACGGTCTGTTGCTCGGCCTGGCCACGCAGATATTTGATGGTGATCTCCCCGCTTTGCACCTCGGTCTCCCCAAGGATCAGGGCAATGGCCGCGCCGCTCTTGTCGGCACGCTTGAGTTGTTTCTTGAAGTTGCCGCCGCCGCAGTGGCTCATGAGGCGCAAGTCCGGCAGGGCATCGCGCAGGCGCTCGGCCAGGGCAAAGCCAGCCTGTTCAGTCCCCTCACCCACCATGCAGAGATAGACATCCACCGCCGGGCGGATGTCAGCATTGAGCTCGAGGGTTTCAAGCATCAGCACCAGACGCTCCATGCCCATGGCAAAGCCCACCGCCGGGGTCGGCTGGCCACCGAGCTGCTCCACCAGGCCGTCGTAGCGACCACCGGCACAGACAGTGCCCTGGGCCCCCAGGCTGTTGGTCACCCACTCGAACACGGTCAGGTTGTAGTAGTCGAGGCCGCGCACCAGACGCTCGTTCACCTCGAACTGGATGCCGGCCGCCGTGAGCAGGCGCTTGAGCCCTTCAAAGTGAGCCAGGCTCTCTTCGCCCAAGTGATCGAACAGACGGGGGGCACCCGCCAGGATGGCCTGCACTTTCTCGTCCTTGGAGTCGAGCACCCGCAAAGGGTTGCTGTACATGCGGCGCTGGCTCTCTTCGTCCAGCTCGCTCTTGTACTGTTCCAGATAGGCGACCAGGGCATCGCGATAGGCAGCACGTTCGCTGCTCTGGCCAAGGGTGTTGAGCTGCAGGGTGACGTGATCGCTGATGCCGAACAGACGCCACAGGCGGTGGGTCAGCATGATGAGCTCGGCATCGATGTCCGGCCCGTTGATGCCGAACAGCTCGACCCCGAACTGGTGGAACTGGCGATAACGGCCCTTCTGGGGACGCTCGTGGCGGAACATGGGGCCCATGTACCACATCCGGCGTTCCTGGTTGTAAAGCAGACCGTGCTCGATGCCGGCACGCACGCAACTGGCGGTCCCTTCCGGACGCAGGCTCAGGCTGTCGCCGTTGCGGTCTTCAAAGGTGTACATCTCTTTTTCGACCACGTCGGTCACTTCACCGATGGCACGCTTGAACAGATGGGTCTGCTCGACGATGGGCATGCGCACTTCGCTGTAGCCATAGCTGGCCACGACCTGGCGCAGGATCTGTTCTACTTTCTGCCATACCGGGCTCTGCTCCGGCAGGCAATCATTCATACCGCGAATAGCTTGGATCTGTTTTGCCACGTTGATACTCGAGAAAAAGAGGTAAAATTTGGCCGCATTATAGGGATTTTCGACCCCGAGGTAAAATCGGGTGCCCGGATGCGGGATGTAAAATCAACAACCTAAAGCCGGGGCCACCCCAGGTGGCCCCGTCATGGTTCAACCTTTGTCCACCTGGATCTGGTTGGCCGGATCCAGCATGGCGGCCCGGGCACGGATGCGACGCTCCAGGGTCGGGATCAAATCCTTGTTGTCGAGCCGGTCGACCCGCTGGCCCCCCTCGTAGAAGGCACTCTTGTTGGCGGCGCCCGCAAGGCCGAGATCGGAAACCAGCGCCTCCCCCGGACCGTTGACCACACAGCCGATGATGGAGACATCCATCGGGGTGATGATGTCTTCGAGCCGCTCTTCCAGGGCGTTGACAGTGCCGATGACGTCGAACTCCTGACGGGAGCAGGAGGGACAAGCGATGAAGTTGATGCCGCGGGAACGGATGCGCAGGGATTTGAGGATGTCGAAGCCCACCTTCACCTCTTCCACCGGATCGGCGGCCAGGGAGATGCGCAGGGTGTCGCCAATCCCTTCGCTCAGCAACATGCCAAGGCCGATGGCGGACTTGACCGCGCCGGCGCGAAAACCGCCCGCTTCCGTGATGCCCAGATGCAGAGGCTGATCAATCTGCTTGGCCAGCAGGCGATAGGCACCGACCGCCAGGAAGACATCGGACGCCTTGACGCTCACCTTGAAGTTCTGGAAGTCGAGGCGATCCAGGTAATCCACGTGGCGCATGGCGGACTCCAGCAGCGCCTCCGGGGTCGGTTCGCCGTATTTCTCCTGGAGATCACGCTCAAGGGAACCGCCGTTGACGCCGATGCGGATGGGGATGTTGTAGTGACGGGCGCAATCCACCACCGCACGCACCCGCTCTTCGTTGCCGATGTTGCCCGGGTTGATGCGCAGGCAGTCGGCCCCGTACTCGGCCACTTTGAGGGCGATGCGGTAGTCGAAGTGAATGTCGGCCACGATGGGGATGCGGGTCTGCTGCTTGATGAGCTTGAACGCTTCCGCCGCCTCCATGGTGGGGACGGAGACCCGGACGATGTCGGCGCCGACCCGCTCGATCCGCTGGATCTGCTCGACGGTAGCGGCCACGTCCGTGGTCTTGGTGTTGGTCATGGTCTGTACCGTGATGGGGGCATCGCCCCCAACCGGCACGTTGCCGACCATGATCTGTCTGGATTTGCGACGAACGATGGGTGATTCGTGTGCGGGCTTTTCGTGAACAGACATGGCGGACTGATTACTCCTGCGGCAGTGAGAAGCGGGCAGTCCGGCCGTTGTTGTAACGGCTCATGTCGAAGGACTTGCCCTGATATTCGAGATTGACCGCCATGGGCGCGCCAATGATGAATCTGAGTGGCTCGGGTCCTTCCAGTACCAGTTCGTCGTTCGCCTTCTTCAGACCGCTGAACAGGGTCTTGCCGTTGGCATCCTTGACGTCCAGCCAGCAATCGGCGGTGAAGCTCATCTTGAGCTGGGGCGCCTTGGCGGACTCGGTGGTCGTGCTCTCGGCAGTCGAGACCGCACCGGAAACGTCCGTCGGGACGGCTGCGCTGGCATCCGTAGCGACCACAGGCAGGGTCGCGGTGGCACCGCTCACCACAACCTGGGTGGACACGGCATCGGACGCTGCGGGCAGCACGGGCTCGGCGACCTCCACGGCGGGGGCAACATTCGCTTCCGGCGTATTGACGGTCGCGCTCATCTCGGTCGCCGCCAGGGCGTCGTCACCGGCGGAGCGGCGCGCCGTGCTCTGCCACCACCAGGCGACGGAGAGCCCGATCAGCACCAGGATCACCAGCCAGGTAACCACCTTGAGCCGGCTGTCATTGGCCTGCTGGCGGGAGCGACGGGAGAAGCTCTGCATGTCGATGTTGTCGGGGGGAGTCAGCCCCAGCTTTTCGTAGGCGGCGAGGATGGTCTCCTCGGGGATGCCCACGAGCTTGGCATAGGCCCGCAGATAGCCACGAATGAAGGTATGGGACGTGTGCTTGTCATAGGTATCCGCTTCGATGGCGGCGATCAGGGTCAGACGAAGGTGAATGCGGGACGCAACCTGTTCCCGGGTCCAGCCGAGCTGTTCACGGGCGTTGCGCAGCAGCTGGCCTGGGCCCGCTGCCTGGGAGTCGTCTTGGAAATCGTGTGGCTGTTCAGTAGTCATTGGCTAAGTAACGCTTGGCTTGTTGCGAAGTGGGATATTGCCTTACCAGCTCAGTCCCGAATTGGTGAAGTAATGCCGGTTTGTCCATGGCCTGGGCCAGCCGCAGCCGGAGCCAGAGGCTCTCCTCGTTCTCCTCTGCCACATCGGCAAAGCGCGCGAGGTAAGACTGGACATCAGGAAGCTTGCCATCTTTCATGGAAAGCTCGGCCATGTCCAGCAATAACCTAGGATTGCGGGGATTATACCCCAAGGCCAGACGATAATACTCGCCAGCCTTGTCATTTCTGTGATTTTGCATCGAGCAGAGCGCCGCATTCTCGTAGGTATCGGCGATCTTCACGTAATCGGGCTGGCTGACGGCCTGCAAGAACGCCTTTTCCGCTTCGTCGAAGCGGCCACGGTTGCAGAGGAAGGCGCCATAGTTGTTCATCGCGTCAGCATTGGACGGATCCATGGCCAGCGCTTTTTTGTAGCTCGCCTCGGCGGCCTTGAAATCCGACACCTGCTGGTAGAAATAGGCAAAACCGATGTAGACCTGAGGATTGTTGGGATCGTACTGAAGGGCGCGGTCGAGGTTGAATTTGGCCTGCTCGGCATTGCCCTGGCGCAGATACTGGATACCCAGATCGAGACGAGTCTGGGCGGCGGCCTTGAGGTCGGGGCCCACTTCACGCTGGGTCGAATTCTGGCCAGCGTAAGTGGTCTCTGTGACACAGCCTGGCAGCGCACAGAGCGCTGCCACTACGATCAATGTACGGATATCCATTTCCTGTCTATACAATGGCTTAGGAGTTAAACCATTTTGACGGAAATCCCATCCTGTTGCATCCGATTTTTCATGGTGCGCTTGGTGCGGTCAATCACCTCCCCCACCAGCTGACCGCAGGCGGCGTCGATGTCGTCACCACGGGTCTTGCGCACGATGACGGTCAGGCCGTATTCCATCAACACCTTGGAGAAACGGTCGATACGGCTGTTGCTCGGCTTGCCAAACGGGTTGCCCGGGAAGGGGTTGAACGGGATCAGGTTGATTTTGCAAGGGGTTTCCTTGAGGACCTTGGCCAGCTCATGGGCATGCTGCATGTCGTCGTTGATGTGGTCGAGCAGCACATACTCCACGGTCACCCGGCCGCCGTTGGCGTTGGACTTGGCCAGATAGCGGCGTACACCGGCAAGGAAGGACTCGATGTTGTACTTGTCGTTGATCGGCATGATCTCGGAGCGAAGCGCATCGTTCGGCGCATGCAGGGAGATGGCCAGGGCAACGTCGATCTGGTCCCCCAGCATGTCCAGCGCCGGCACCACACCGGAGGTGGAGAGAGTGACGCGGCGCTTGGAGATGCTGAAGCCGAAGTCATCCATCATCAGCTTCATGGCCGGTACCACGTTGGCGAGGTTGAGCAGTGGTTCACCCATGCCCATCATCACAACGTTGGTGATGGGGCGCTTGCCGCCCACCACTTTGGCGGCACGCCACACCTGGCCGATGATCTCGGAGACTTTCAGGTTGCGGTTGAACCCTTGCTGGGCGGTGGAGCAGAAGGTGCACGCCAGGGCGCAGCCCACCTGAGAGGAGACGCACAGGGTAGCGCGGTCCGCTTCCGGAATGTAGACAGTCTCCACCTCCTGATCGCCCACCTGCAGCGCCCATTTGATGGTGCCATCGGCGGAGCGCTGTTCACGGCTGATCTCGGGGGCACGGATCTCGGCAATGGCCTTGAGCCGCTCGCGCAGCGCCTTGTTGACGTTGCTCATCTGATCGAAATCATCACAACCGAAGTGATAGATCCACTTCATTATCTGGTCTGCCCGGAACGGCTTCTCGCCCAACTCGACGAAGAAGGCACGCATGGCATCCCGGTCGAGATCCAGCAGGTTGGTTTTTGTTTCGCTCATCAGGGGCCTCAGCTCACACACTTCATAAATTATCGGCTGACCTACGTCAGGGGGCGGCATTGTACAAATAATGGGTCTGGCTTTCCACCTGGAGAATAAGTGGATATTGGCAGGATGACCAAAAAACAAAAGGGAGCCGAAGCTCCCTTGGTCACCAGCAGACAACATCAGCCGCGCGGGCAGATCTCGTCGTCGGAGAAGAAGTAGGCGATTTCACGGGCGGCAGAGGCCGGGGCATCGGAGCCGTGGACGGCGTTGCGATCGATGCTCTCGGCGTAGCAGGCGCGCAGGGTGCCGGCCAGCGCCTCTTTCGGGTTGGTGGCGCCCATGATTTCACGGTGACGGCGGATGGCGTCTTCACCTTCCAGCACCTGTACCATGACAGGGCCAGAGGTCATGAAACCGACCAGAGCATCATAAAACGGCTTGCCCTGGTGCTCGGCGTAGAAACCGGCGGCCTGTTCGCTGGTCAGGTGCAGCATCTTGGCGGCGATGACTTTCAGGCCGGCGCTTTCGAAGCGGCTGTAAATGGCACCAATCAGGTTCTTGCTGACCGCATCCGGCTTGACGATGGAGAAGGTACGTTCGATAGCCATTGAGTTCTTTCCTTAACTACAGAGTTTTATTGTAGGAATCCATGTTCGGCGGCGATTATACGTAAACAAAAAACGAAATAACACACAAAAAATCAACTTTTTGTTAAACAAAAGAATCCTTGAAACAACATGGTGACACATCTTGTGCCAGGGCAGAGAGAAAAAATGTGCGCTTGCGCACGATCGGCATGCTAATGCCTCAAAACCGTATCAATTGCTCAGCAAAGCAGCACTGGAAAAGGCACCCTGAGGTGCCCTTGTGATGCCGTTCACTGACTCAGCGCGTCTCCGCCATCAGGGTATGGGCGATGGTGCGCATCCCCAGGGTATTGGCCCCGGGCGCCCACAGACTGTCGCCGTTTTCGCTGAAGCAGGCGGCGAGATCGACATGCAGCCAGCCTCTTCCCTCATCAGGGACAAAGCGGGAGAGGAAGCCTGCCGCATTGGAGGCCCCCCCCGGTCCGCCGCCCGGCACGGGGCGGCTGTTGGCGGTGTCGGCATAGTGGGACGGGCACTGCTGGCGATGCCAGGGCTCCAGCGGCAGCGGCCATGCTGGCTCCTGCTCCGCATCCGAATAGGCCATGGCGCGGCTCACCAGCCCCTTGTCCAGTCCAAACAGGGCGTTGTAACGCCCCCCCAGCGCCATCACGGCCGCCCCGGTGAGGGTGGCGGCGTCGATGATGAGCGGCGCACCAGACTCGCCGGCCAGTTGCAAGCCGTCGGCCAGGATCAGACGCCCTTCGGCGTCGGTGTTGACCACCTCCACCGTGGTGCCGTTCTTGTAGGTGAGGATGTCACCCAGCTTGTAGGCATGGCCGGATACCAGGTTCTCGGCGCAGCAGAGGATGAGCTTCACCCGCTTGTCGAGGCCACGCAGAATGGCCAGCGCCAGCGCGCCGGTGACGATGGCGGCACCGCCCATGTCGTGTTTCATGGTCAGCATGCCCTGGGAGGTTTTCATGGAGTAGCCGCCGGAATCGAAGGTGATCCCCTTGCCCACCAGGGCGGCCGCTACCGGCGCCTTGGGATCCTTGCCCGGATTGAAATCCAGCTCCAGCATCACGGGCTCGCGGTCACTGCCACGACCCACTTGATAGAGACCGACCCAGCCCGCCTGTTGCAGCGCCTCTCCCTTGAGGATGCGATGGCTGATCCGGTCCGGTGCCAGCTCGGTGAGGAAGGCGGCGGCTTCGACCGCCAACTCCAGCGGCCCCAGCTGCTCCGGGGTGGCGTTGGTCATCTCCCGCACCCAGCGCCCGCACAGCCAGCGCGCCTCCAGCTCCTCCCTGTCCTCCTCGGACGAAGTGGCCCACTGCAACCCCACTTCCGCCTTGGGCGTCTGCAGCCCCTGGGCAAAGGCCCACTGCTGCTCCCGCTCCCAGTGGCCAGCCAGCACCACCTGCTGGATCCCCTGGCTGCACAGGCGCCGCGCCGCCTGCTGGATATCCAGCAAGGGAGTGGCGCTCACCAGATGGATCACCATGCCGTCGGCACGGTGGGAGAGCAGTGCCCCCTCCCCCCACTCGGCCGGTGCAAACTCTCGGCTCAACCAGACGTTCATGCGCACACCTCCTGCAACCAGCGGGCAATCGTGCGAAGACCATGGCCCTTGGCCCCGGTCGCCCAGAGCTCATTGCCCGACTTCTGATAGGAAGCGGCCAGGTCCAGGTGCACCCAGCCCTTGCCTTCGTCACGGACAAAGCGCGACAGGAAAGCCGCTGCCGTGGTGGCGCCGGCAGTGCCTTCGGCGGACGCCACATTGCCCAGCTCGGCAAAGGCCGAGGTGAGCTGGCCTGCGTGCCAGGGTTCGAGCGGCAGCGGCCAGGCCTTCTCGTTTTCGGCGTTGGCGGCAGCCAGCGCGCGCACCTGCTCCGCCTCATCGAGGGCAAACACGGCATTGTAGTCGCGGCCCAGCGCGGTCTTGGCGGCGCCGGTCAGGGTGGCAGCGTCCAGGATGTAGGCAGCCCCGCTTTCGCTCGCAGCCAGCAGGCCGTCTGCCAGCACCAGGCGACCTTCCGCGTCGGTATTCTGGATCTCGACCGAGATGCCGTTGCGATAGGTGAGGATGTCGCCGAGCTTGAAGGCATGGCCGGAGACCAGGTTCTCGGCGCAGCAGAGGATGAGCTTGACCCGCTTGTTCAGGCCACGGCTGATGGCCAGCGCCAGGGCGCCAGTCACCATGGCGGCGCCGCCCATGTCGGACTTCATCGGCAGCATGTTGTCGGAGGACTTCATGGAGTAGCCGCCGGAATCAAAAGTGATCCCCTTGCCCACCAGCGCCGCGACCACGGGAGCGTTGGCATCCCCGGTCGGGTTGTAGTCGAGCTCCAGCAGCACCGGCTCGCGCTCGCTGCCACGGCCCACCGACCAGATCCCGATATGACCCGATTCACGCAAGGCTTCGCCAGCGGTGATGCGGGCGGTCACCTTGTCACCGCCGAGGCTGCGAATGAGCAGCAGAGCGGACTCCGCCAGGCTCATGGGGTAGATGGCTTCCGGGCAGCCGTTGGTCACCTCGCGCACCCAGTGGGTCGCCTTGAGCAAGGCGGCGAGTTCGGCCGCTTCCTGCTCGCTCTGTTCACCAAGATCGAGCTCGCGAACCCCCTTGGCGGCATAGAAGCCCTGGGCAAAGGCGTAACGACGCTCCCCATTCCACCCCTCGCCCACCAGCTTGATGCGCTTGATGCCGCTCGACTCGAGGCGTCTGGCCCCGCGCTGGATGGCGCGCAGCGCCTCCTTCTCCTGGCCAGCAGCCAGATGGAGATGAGCCTCGTCCCCGTTGAAACTGAGCAGGGCACCCTCGCCCCACTGGGCGGCGGCAGCCTGGGACGACAACCTTACGTTCATCATGTCAGCCATGTTCTCTTGCTTCCTTTTTATTGGCACTTTCATCAACGAATAGGGAAATCACGGGCACAAAAAAGGCCGCTCCCTCAAGGGTCACGGCCTTCACCATATCATTACTGCACCATGAGATGCTGCACGCGCAATTCACTCATGTGTAATTAAGGGGTCATCAGTGGCGCTCGGACGCCAGATTCAGGGTGTACTTGGGCAGTTCCACCACCAGATCCTCGTCCGCCAGTCTGGCCTGGCAGCTGAGACGGGATTCCGGCTCCAGCCCCCACGCCTTGTCCAGCATGTCGTCTTCCAGCTCGTCGCTCGGCTCGAGGGAGTCGAACCCTTCCCGCACCACGCAGTGGCAGGTGGTGCAGGCACAGGACTTCTCGCAGGCATGCTCGATCTCGATGCCATTGCGCAGCGCGATATCCAGAATGGTTTCACCGGTCGCACCTTCGAGGGCCGCGCCGTCCGGACAGAGCTCGGGATGGGGCAGAATAATCAGTTTTGGCATATCACACCTTGTTGACGTTTTGTCCGGTCAGCACCTTGCGGATGGAGGCATCCATCCGGCGGGCTGCAAATTCGCCACTGGCAGCGTCCGCCGCCTCGATGGCCTCTTTGATCTGGTTGGTAGTGCCCGTGCTGCGCATGGTCAGCAGATGGGCGATGGCGGCATCCAGCTCGGCCCGCTCGGCGGGGCTCAATAAAGCCTCGCCATCGGCGGCCAGGGCCGCGTTGAGGCTCTC
>NZ_CAWMFQ010000133.1:71735-93204 GCF_963866995.1 Aeromonas sp. ZOR0002
TCAGCCTCAACCTGCTGCTCCGCCAGCATGCGGGCGTCCATGTCCTGCTGGGCATTGGCGATGGAGGCGCTCAGCATGTTGAGGATGTCATCCTCACCCAGTCCATAGGAGGGCTTGACCTGGATCTCGGCCTGCACGCCGGAGGATTTCTCCATGGCGCTGACCGACAGCAGACCGTCCGCATCCACCTGGAAGGTAACGCGAATGTGGGCCGCCCCCGCCGCCATGGGCGGAATGCCGGTCAGGGTGAAGCGGGCCAGGGAGCGGCAATCCGCCACCAGCTCGCGCTCTCCCTGCACCACGTGGATGGCCATTGCGGTCTGGCCATCCTTGAAGGTGGTGAACTCCTGGGCGCGGGCCACCGGAATGGTGGTATTGCGCGGGATCACCTTCTCGGCGAGGCCGCCCATGGTCTCAAGACCGAGGGAAAGCGGGATGACGTCCAGCAGCAGCATCTCGGCGTCGGGCTTGTTGCCCACCAGGATGTCGGCCTGGATGGCGGCACCGATGGCCACCACCTTGTCAGGGTCGATGCTGGTCAAGGGCGTGCGGCCGAAGAACTCGCCCACCCGCTCGCGCACCAGCGGCACCCGGGTCGAGCCACCGACCATCACCACTTCCAGCACCTCTTCCTGCTCGAGACCCGCATCGCGCAGGGCGCGCCGACAGGCCTGCAGGGTGCGTTTGACCAGGGGCTGGATCAGCTCGTCAAACTGGCTGCGGGTGACGGTACCCTGCCAGCCGGCAAAGGTGCAGGCAACGGCATCGGCATCGGTGAGGCCGTGCTTGATGCTGGCCGCCGCATCCAGCAACTCGCGCTGGGTACGGGCATCGAGCTGACCGGACAACCCGGCTTGCTCTTTGAGCCAGTCCGCCAGCAGATGGTCAAAATCGTCACCACCGAGTGCCGAGTCGCCACCGGTGGCCATCACCTCAAACACCCCGCGATGCAGGCGCAGGATGGAGATATCGAAGGTGCCGCCACCCAGGTCATAGACGGCGATCACCCCTTCCTGGCCGGAGTCGAGGCCATAGGCGATGGCCGCCGCCGTGGGTTCGTTGAGCAACCGCAGTACATGCAGACCGGCCAGTCTGGCCGCGTCCTTGGTGCCCTGACGCTGGGCATCGTCAAAATAGGCGGGCACCGTGATGACCACGCCGTCGAGGTCTCCCCCGAGGGACGCGGCACCGCGCTCGGCCAGTTTTTTCAGGATCTCGGCCGAGACCTGCACCGGGTTGACCAGCCCCTGGCGGGTCTGCAACTGGGGCATGCCCGTCTCGGTAGCCACGAACTCGTAAGGCTGCTGGCGGGTATCGATATCGGCCAGCCCCTTGCCCATCATCCGCTTGACCGAGACGATGGTGTTGTGGGGATCGAGGGCCGCCTCACGCTTGGCATCGAAGCCAACCCGGATGGTATCGGCCTGGTAATGAACCACGGAAGGCAGCAGATCACGCCCCTGCTCGTCACAGAGGGTGTCGGCCTGGCCGCTGCGCACGGCGGCGACCAGGGAGTTGGTAGTGCCAAGATCGATGCCGACGGCACGTTTATGCTGGTGAGGCGCGGCGCTCTGGCCTGGCTCGGCAATTTGCAGTAATGCCATGGGTAATCACAATTCCTGCGTTAGAGGGTCAAGACTCGAACAGCGAGTCTTCGAATCGTTCCAGCTCCTCGAGGAGCTTGTCGACAAATTTGAGCTTGCGAACGCAATCCGCCGCCTGCAGATCCTCACCCCTGGTGAGAGAGTCGGTCAGCCGTTGCATCAACGCCTGGTGATCATGCCTGATCTCCTGGCGAAAATCCTTGATGGCCTCCTCAGGGTCGGCGTCGCCCTTGAGATCAGCCAGCCGCTCTCGCCACTCCAGCTGTTGCATCAGAAAGGCAGGATCTTGCAGTGTCTGCTGCTCGCCACGAAGTTCGGTGCCCCGCAAGGAGAGCAGGTACTCGGCTCGGCGCAAGGGGGCCTTGAGAGTGGTAAACGCATCGTTGATCTGGGCAGCACGCTGCACGGCAGCCAGCTGCTCCCGCTCGGGGGCAGTCGCAAAACGATCGGGATGGAACTGGGTCTGCAGCTGACGATAGGTGTCAGCCAGTTGGCGAGTATCGAGCTCGAAGCCCTCAGCCAGCCCGAACAGCTCGAAATGATTCATCCTTCGTCCTCAGACAATAGCGCTGGGAGTGCAACCACACTCGTCTTGAACTTGAAAGCAGTGGCATGGACTGGCGTCCACACCACTGTGTTGATGAGCAAGGTGTTGATCACAATAGACTCGCCGCAACAGGGCTCACCCTTGGGGCTGCGAGGCGTTGCAAACATATGCGATCGGTCAATCGAACCACTTACACGCTGAAGCTTTCGCCACAACCACATTCGCCCTTGGCATTCGGGTTGTTGAACTGGAAGCCCTCGTTGAGGCCTTCCTTCACGAAGTCCAGCTCGGTGCCATCCAGGTGGATCAGGCTCTTGGCATCCACGATGATCTTGACGCCTTTCTGCTCGAACACCTGATCCTCGGCAGCCAGCTCATCCACGAACTCGAGCACATAGGCAAGGCCAGAACAGCCGGTCGTCTTGACGCCGAGGCGCAGGCCGATGCCCTTGCCCCGGTTGTTCATGAAGGAGGAAACCCGCGCCGCTGCGGCATCTGTCATGGTTATGGCCATACTGCTCTCCGGACCTTAAAGACCTTTCTTCTGCTTGTAATCGGCGATGGCGGCCTTGATGGCATCCTCCGCCAGAATGGAGCAGTGGATCTTCACCGGCGGCAGCGCCAGCTCTTCTGCGATGTCGGTGTTCTTGATACCGGCCGCTTCGTCCAGGGTCTTGCCCTTGACCCACTCGGTCACCAGAGAGCTTGAGGCGATGGCGGAACCACAGCCGTAGGTCTTGAATTTGGCATCTTCGATGATGCCATCGTCGCTGATCTTCAGTTGCAGCTTCATGACGTCACCACAGGCCGGTGCACCGACCATGCCGGTGGCGACGCTGGGATCGTTCTTGTCAAAACCACCGACGTTGCGGGGATTCTCGTAGTGGTCGATTACTTTTTCACTGTAAGCCATATCTAACTCCTGCTAATTCCGTTGTTCACCAGACCCTTGCCATGCTGGCAAGGATCAGTGATGTGCCCATTCGACCGTGTTCAGATCGACGCCATCCTTGAACATCTCCCACAGGGGAGACATCTCGCGCAGACGACCGATGGAGTCGCAGATGAGCTTGATTGCGTAGTCGATCTCTTCTTCGGTGGTGAAGCGACCGATGCTGAAACGGATGGAGCTGTGTGCCAGCTCGTCGTTCAGGCCCAGGGCGCGCAGCACGTAGGAAGGTTCCAGGCTGGCCGAGGTACAGGCAGAACCGGAAGAGACCGCCAGATCCTTCAGTGCCATGATGAGGGATTCCCCTTCCACATAGGCGAAGCTGACGTTCAGGTTACCCGGTACACGCTGATCCAGATCCCCGTTGATATAGACTTCTTCGATGTTCTTGATGCCATCCCACAGACGCTGGCGCAGGGCCATGATGTGCTGGCTCTCGCTCGCCATCTCTTCCTTGGCGATGCGGAAGGCTTCCCCCATGCCGACGATCTGGTGGGTTGCCAGGGTGCCGGAGCGCATGCCGCGCTCGTGACCACCGCCGTGCATCTGGGCTTCCAGACGAACACGGGGCTTGCGGCGCACATACAGGGCGCCAATGCCTTTCGGGCCGTATACCTTGTGGGCGGACATGGAGAGCAGATCAACCTTGAGTGCTTCCACGTCGACCGGGATCTTGCCCACGCTCTGGACGGCGTCCACGTGCAGCAGGATCTTGCGGGAACGGCACAGCTCGCCGATGGCAGCGATGTCTTGCACCACCCCGATCTCGTTGTTGGCGTGCATGATGCTGACCAGGATGGTGTCATCACGCAGGGCGCCTTCGATCTGCTCAAGGGTGAACAGGCCGTTGGGCATGGGCTCGAGGTAGGTCACCTCATAGCCTTCACGCTCCAGTTGGCGGCAGGTATCCAGCACGGCTTTGTGCTCGGTCTTGGAGGTGACGATGTGCTTGCCCTTGCCGGCGTAGAAATGGGCGATGCCCTTGATGGCCAGGTTGTTGGACTCGGTCGCACCGGAGGTAAAGACGATCTCGCGCGGATCCGCGCCGATCAACTCTGCCACTTGATTACGGGCCAGATCCACCGCCTCTTCGGCCTGCCAGCCGAAACGGTGGGAACGGGAGGCTGGGTTGCCGAACAGGCCGTCCATGGTGAGGCACTGCATCATTTTTTCTGCGACACGCGGGTCCACCGGACAGGTTGCCGAATAATCAAGGTAAATAGGCAGTTTCATCTTTTTCTCCGTTACGACGGGGTCACACAGCGACTCGTCGTGGAAAGCACGTTTATAGTTGGACTTTCAAGCTCACATCACCGCGTTCGGCCCGATCAACCAGGGACAACACGGTCTTCATTTGTTCATCTTGCTTGCCGGCGATACGGCGCACATCGGCCTGACCAACCAGCTCGGCCAGGGTGATATCCCCCAGGAAACTGGAGATGCGTTCGCTCAGATCCCGCCACAAGGAGTGGGTCAGGCACTGGGTACCACCGTGGCAGCCCCCTTTGCCGAGGCACTTGGTCGCATCGACCGATTCATCGACCGCGGTGATCACCTGACCGACCGAAATCTCGCCAGGGGCCAGACCGAGGCGATAGCCGCCACCGGGGCCACGTACGCTGCTCACCAGACCATGTTTGCGCAGACGAGCAAACAGTTGTTCCAGATAGGACAAGGAGATGCCCTGGCGCTCTGAAATATCAGCCAGGGGCACGGGCCCCTGCTCTGCATGCAACGCCACGTCGAGCATGGCTGTCACCGCGTAACGTCCTTTTGAGGTCAGTCTCATATGCCTTACCGTCTTGCGAACCAATCAATATGTGGCATATGGTCACATACCCGACTAAATCAGTCAAGTATATGCTTGAGTAAATCAGTCGGGATTAATCCTGTGCCCTGGACTTCTGGACAGAGGTGAGAATGCCCCGCAGGATGTTCAACTCCACCGCTTCGGGTCTGGCCCGATTGAACAGACGACGCAGTTTGCTCATCACATGGCCTGGATGGTCATCGGCAATGAATCCCGTCTTTTGCAACGTCTGCTCCAGATGCTGATAAAACCCTTCCAGTTGCTGGGCGCTGGGGTACTCGACCCGCTCATCCTCCGGCTCCTGGTTCTGTACTTCCAGCCAGCGCATCCGCACCTCGTAACAAAGGGTCTGCACTGCCATGGCCAGATTGAGGGAGCTGTATTCTGGATTGGCGGGAATGGCCACATGGAAGTGGCATTTTTGCAGTTCGTCATTGGTGAGGCCGGTGCGTTCACGGCCAAACACCAGCGCGACCGGGTGCTCCATGCCCTCGGCAACCAGCTTCTCGCCCGCTTCACGGGGATCCAGCATGGGCCAGCTCAAGGTGCGGGAACGGGCACTGGTGCCGATGACCAGACCACAGTCGGCAATGGCCTCGTCCAGGGTCGGCACGATTCGGGCGCGAGCCAGGATATCGCTGGCCCCCGCCGCCAGGGCGACGGCCTCCTCATCCGGCTGGGCCTGGGGATCGACCAGCACCAGTTGAGTCAGTCCCATGGTCTTCATGGCCCGCGCCGCGGATCCCATGTTGCCGGTGTGAGAGGTGTTTACCAACACGATACGAATCTGATCCAACATGCCCAGTCAATCTTCAGTCAAAAATGGCGCGCAATTGTAACATAACCAATCGCTATTTTGGCACCGCTTCCAACCAGGCATTTCTGCACAAACAGGCAGATGACGCCTCCCCACCCTGCGTGGTCACGCTGACAGTGGGGTACTGCGGCTAAAGTTCGCCTGTTCGCAACACTCGGGCTCAGCTCATTGTCGCGGCAGTGGGCACGTGCGTCTCGCGGGCACGCTCGATAAAGGTCGCCAGATCCATCAGGGGGTATTTCATCAATCCCAGCCCGTCCAGATCCAGGCTGTCCATCAGATTTTTCACCTCCAGGCCCAGCTCTGTATCCCCCTCTATCTTCAGCCGGCGCTGGAAGAAGAGGGAATCCGGGTCTTCACGGCGCCCGGCGATCAGAACAAGATCCTGGCTATTGCCGCTGAAACAGACATCGGCGTGCTCACACTTCCTCGCCACTACCAATTTGCCCTCCTGCTCGCTGATAAACCAGCATAGCCCCAGATCGCTGACTTCCACTTTCAGCCACTTGCCCGCAAGAAACGCAAATTCCCCCTCTTCGATGGCCTCCCGGAATACCCTGCCCAGCAGGGCCTCCATCAGGTTTTGTTGCAGCGGGAAGGGCACCAGCTTGAGGGGGTGGCGCAAGAGACGGGGTGCCTGTTCGACCAGGCGACGTTGCAGATGTTGAAACACGATAAACTCCCAGTTTTTTGCGCATTCAAGCACAGCCCCTTCGGCAAGATCCTGTTGAAAATCAAACTTGTGCCCACTTACCTCAAGAAGGGTAAAGCCACCTAAAGCTGCCTCAGGTCAAAAAGCGGGAGGGCAAGCATGAATACAATCGGGCCACTTTTGCATTTTTGCCCTCTCGGAGCGTACCCGATGGAATTACTCTGCCCGGCAGGCAGCCTGCCGGCACTGAAGACAGCCGTGGATAACGGGGCCGATGCGGTCTACATCGGCTTCAAGGATGACACCAATGCCCGCCACTTCGCCGGGCTCAACTTCACCGACAGCAAGCTGGAAAGAGCGGTTGACTATGTCCACCAGCATGGCCGCAAGCTGCACATCGCCATCAATACCTTTGCCCACCCGGGCTCCGATGCCCGTTGGAAGCAGGCCGTGGACAAAGGGGTGGCGCTCGGTGCCGATGCCCTGATCATCGCCGATCTCGCCGTGCTCGATTATGCCAGCCGCCGCCATCCCGACATGGAGCTGCATGTCTCGGTCCAGGCCAGCGCCACCAACGCCGCTGCCATCCGCTTCTACCAGCAGCACTTCAACGTCGGCCGGGTGGTGCTGCCGAGGGTGCTCTCCATGCATCAGGTCAGGCAGCTGACCCGCGAGACTGACGTCGGCCTCGAGGTGTTCGCCTTCGGCAGCCTCTGCATCATGGCGGAGGGGCGCTGCTACCTCTCCTCCTACATGACCGGCGAGAGCCCCAACACCGTCGGCGCCTGTTCACCGGCCAAGTTCGTGCGCTGGGAAGAGACCCCGAGCGGCCTAGAATCCCGCCTCAACGAGGTGCTGATCGATCGTTACGGCCCGGGGGAAAATGCCGGCTACCCGACCCTGTGCAAGGGGCGCTTCGAGGTGGATGGCCAGACCTATCACGCGCTGGAGGAGCCCACCAGCCTCAACACCCTCGGCCTTCTGCCCGAGCTGTTCCAGACCGGCATCCAGTCGGTCAAGATCGAGGGACGCCAGCGCAGCCCCGCCTATGTGGAGCAGGTGACCCGGGTCTGGCGCGCCGCCATCGACGCCTATCAGGCCAACCCCGAGGCCTATCAGGTCAAGGCCGAGTGGGATGCCCAGCTCGCCCGCGTCTCCGAGGGGAGCCAGACCACCCTCGGTGCCTATCATCGCCAGTGGCAATAAGGAGCCCTGTTCATGAAATTCTCTCTCGGCCCCCTGCTCTTCTACTGGCCCAAGGCCGACACCCAGGCCTTCTATCAGGCGGCCGCCGCCAGCCAGGCCGACATCATCTATCTGGGGGAAACCGTCTGCAGCAAGCGGCGCGAACTGAAAGTGGATGACTGGATTGCCCTCGCCCGTCAGGTGGCGGGCTCCGGCAGGCAGGCGGTACTCTCCACGCTGGCGCTGATCTCAGCTCCCTCCGAGCTCAAGGAGGTCAAGCGACTGATCGACAACGGCGAGCTGATGATCGAGGCCAACGATCTGGGGGCGGTCCAGCTCGCCAGTGAAGCCGGGCTGCCGTTCGTCTGCGGCCCCGCCATCAACGCCTACAACGCCGACGTGCTGCGCATGCTGCTTAAACAGGGGATGCAGCGCTGGGTGATGCCGGTGGAGCTCTCCCGCGACTGGCTGATGCAGCTCAATCAGGATCTGGGCAGGGAGCGCCAGCAGTTCGAGGTGGAGGTGTTCGCCTATGGTCATCTCCCGCTCGCCTACTCGGCACGCTGCTTCACCGCCCGCTCCCTCGACCGGCCCAAGGACAACTGCGAACTGGCCTGCATCGACTACCCCACCGGGCGACTTGCCAGCAGTCGCGAGGGGCAGAAGGTGTTCAACCTCAACGGCATCCAGACCCAGTCCGGTTACTGCTACAACCTGGGTAACGAGCTCAAGGGGATGGAGGGCCTGGTGGATGTGGTGCGCCTCTCGCCCGAAGGCATGGAGACCCTGACGATGCTGGAGCGCTTCAAGGCCAACGAACAGGGGATGGCCCCCCTGCCCCTGCAGCAGGAGCGGGACTGCAACGGTTACTGGCGCCAGATCCCCGGCATGAGCCTGGTGGAGTAGCGGTACACCCCGTGTCACCAGACAGCAAAAAGGCCTCGTCAAGAGGCCTTTTTCATGGGGTTCAAACCCGTTTAGTCACGCTTTGCCGCTCTTGCCCTGGGCTCCGGGTGGCTGGGGCTTGCGCGCCATCAGTTCCAGCTCCAGCAAGGCATAGCGATGCTCGATGAAGTCATAGACGTTGTTGGCCAGCGCCAGCTTGAAGTAGCTGATGGCTTCCTTGCGGTTACCCTTGGCCAGCTCGAACTTGCCGAGGTAGAAGTAGGTCTCGCACAGTCGCTCGGCGAGCTCCCTGTTGTCCTTGACCCCTTTCACCACGTTGCTCATCAACTGGGTGGCATTGATGTCGCCCGTATAGAGGCGCACCAGATCCCAGTTCCAGGCGTCGTCGTCATACTTGTTGAGCCGCTCGCGCATCCGGCTCATGGCCGCCGGTCCGTTGAGCTTCTGCTCGGCCAGATAGAGCCAGATCACCCGATAAGGGTCTTCTGGTTGCGCCTCGTAGAAGCGCTTCATATCCGCCGCGGCAAGCTCGGGGCGATTGCCGTAATAGAGCGCGATTCCCCGGTTGAGATAGGCGTAGTCGTAATCCGGGGCGAGCTCCAGGGCGGAGTCGAACGCCTCATAGGCCTCGTCGTAGTTCTGCTGTTGAACCAGATAGACACCGATGAAGTTGTAGGCCTCGGCAAAATCCGGCTTCTCCCGCAGGGCGCGGTTGAAGTCGAGTCGCGCCAGGGAACGCAAGCCCACCCGGTCAAACACCACGGCACGCTCATAGAAGAGTTCTGCCCGCTGTTCGGTCGTCAATTCCATTTCACTGAGCATCTGCCCGAGTCGCGCCAACGCCAACTCGCTCTGGTAGGAGACCTGCAAGGGGGTCGCCAATACCAGTGAAGCGGGTTGCGGCTTGGGAACTTGAGGCGCTTTTACCTGACTGCTACTGCTGCAACCCCACAAGGGGAGCAACAACAGGATACCCGTGAGGTATCCAATCCCTATCCTGACGTTCAATGAACACTCCGACGCTTACGCTTGACCCCGCATATGGTAAAGATCACGGGGCCGTTTGTCATGTGGCGCAGCCCCTCTCCCTCAAATAAATCAGGATTCGACAGGGTATCCGGCATCGCTCCAGCCGCGAAAGCCTCCATCGACGCTGACGACCCGGGAATAACCCATCTTCTGCAGGTTATCCGCCACCAGGATGGAGCGAAATCCCCCACCACAATAGAGGTAGAGTTCGGTGTCGGGATCCGGATACCGGGTCTCGATGTCACGCTCTATCACCCCACGCCCGAGATAGGCGGCTCCCGGCAGATGGCCCCTGGCCCACTCGCTCTCTTCGCGCACGTCGATCAGATGAAATGTTCGGCCCTCATCCTGCCAGCGCTTGATCTGGTGCACATCGGTTTCCTGCACCTGCGGGCGGATGGCCTCTACCAGGGCCAGAAAACGGGGATTGTGTTGCATGGGCTTGCTCCTTGCTTTGGGTAATGGATGCTAGGTTGTGGGGAGCATCATGACTCACCCCGGCCACAAGAGAAAGGGCGCCTTGCGGCGCCCTTGTCTGTTACGGCAGGATCTCTTGCTGATCCGCGCCCTCTTTTTCCACCTGGGTCGGCAGCATGTGCTCCCGCTTGATCCCGAGGAACATGGCTGAGGCGCTCGCCACATAGATGGAGGAGTAGGTCCCGAAGGCCACCCCGATCACCATGGCGATGGAGAAACCGTGGATCAGAGGCCCGCCTTTGAGCAGCAGCGCCACCACCACCACGAAGGTCAACCCCGAGGTGATGATGGTCCGGCTCAGGGTCTCGGTCATGGAGAGATCCATGATCTCCGCGGTGTCCCCACGGCGTACCTTGCGGAAATTCTCCCGCACCCGGTCGAACACGACGATGGTGTCGTTCAGGGAGTACCCCACCAGCGTCATCAGCGCCGCCAGCACGGTCAGGTCGAACTCGTACTGGAAGTAGGCAAAGATGCCGAGGGTGATGATCACGTCGTGAGCCAGGGAGAGGATGCCCCCCGTGGCCAGACGCCACTCGAAGCGCACCGCCACGTAGATCAGGATACAGAGGATGGAGGCCAGCATGGCCAGGGCACCGTCGGTGGCCAGCTCGTCACCCACGGAGGGACCGACGAACTCGACACGCTTGAGCACGGCGCTCTCGTCGACCAGCTTGGCGGCCGCCAGGACCTCGTTGCCCTGCTGCTCGACCTTGACGCCCTCTTGGGGGGCCATGCGCACCAGCACATCACGGCTGGAGCCGAAGAACTGCAGGGTCGCCCCGTCAATCTTCTGCTGATCCAGCGCCTCGTGCATCTTGTCCAGGCTCACCGACTGCTGGAACCCCACCTCGATGGTGGTACCGCCGGTGAAGTCCAGCCCCCAGTTCAGGCCACGATCGTACAGAACGTAGAGTGCGAGCACCGTCACCAGAGCAGAGAGGACCATACCCAGCTTGGCGAAACGCATGAAGGGGATGGGCTTTTCAAAATGTAGAATTTGAAACATGTCTCTTCCTTAGATCGGCAGCTTGTCGATGCGCCGTCCACCCCAGGCCAGGTTGATGATGGCGCGGGATACCGTGATGGCAGTGAACATGGACGCCGTCAGGCCGATCCCGAGGGTCAGGGCGAAGCCCTTGATGGCACCGGTACCGATACCGAACAGGATCACGCAGGTGATGAGCGAGGTGACGTTGGAGTCGGCGATGGTGGAGAAGGCGCGATCAAAGCCCAGGTGAATGGCTTGCTGCACCCCGCGACCATTGCGGATCTCTTCACGAATACGCTCGTAGATCAGTACGTTCGCATCCACCGCCATGCCCAGCGTCAACACGATACCAGCGATGCCCGGCAGGGTCATGGTGGCCCCCGGGATCATCGACATGATACCGACGATGAGCACCAGGTTCATGGTCAGCGCCAGATTGGCCACCCAGCCGAAGGCACGGTAGTAGATCCCCATGAAGAGCACGATCACCAGCATGGCCCAGCCGATGGCTTCCATCCCGCTGTCGATGTTCTGCTGACCCAGGCTCGGGCCTATGGTGCGCTCTTCGACGATCTGGATCGGGGCAATCAGGGCACCGGCACGCAGCAGCAGCGCCAGGTTGTGGGCTTCGTTGGCGTTGTCGATCCCGGTGATGCGGAACTGGCTACCCAGGCGAGACTGGATGGTGGCGACGTTGATCACCTCCTCCTGCTTGCGGAACTTGCGCTTGCCGTCCGGACCAGGCTGACCCACCGGCTTGTACTCGATGAAGACGGTCGCCATGCCTTTGCCAACGTTGTCCTTGGTAAAGTTGGCCATCTTGTTGCCACCCTGACCATCGAGCTTGATGTTGACCTGGGGACGGCTGTATTCATCGAAACCGGACTGGGCACCCACGATGTGGTCACCGGTCAGGATCACGCGCTTTTGCAGTACCACGGGACGACCGTTGCGATCGTTGTAGACCTTGGAGCTCGGCGGCACGCGGCCTGCGGCAGCGGCCTGGATATCGGCAGCCTCATCGACCATGTGGAACTCCAGGGTCGCGGTGGCCCCCAGGATCTCCTTGGCACGGGCGGTGTCCTGGATCCCCGGCAGCTCGACGATGATACGCTCACCGCCCTGCTGCTGGACCAGCGGCTCGGCCACACCCAGTTCGTTCACCCGGTTGCGGATGATGGTGATGTTCTGCTCGAGGGCATACTTCTTCACCTCTTTGACCTTGGCTTCGCTCAGACTGGCCAGCAGGATGAAGTCATCCCCTTTCTGGTCGGTGGTGAAGACAAGATCCGCATTCTGGCGACGCAGGAAGGAGAGTGCCTTGGCCTGATCGGCCTCGTCACGGAAGACCACCTGCACCTGATCCCCGACCCGGCGTACACCGGAGTAGCGGATCTTCTGGGTGCGCAGCTCGGCGCGGAAATCCTGCACCATCTGTTCCTGCTGCTTGGCCAGCGCTTCGGCCATGTCCACTTCCATCAGGAAGTGCACACCGCCCCGCAGGTCAAGACCGAGCTTCAGGGGCGCCGCGCCGATGGCCTCAAGCCAGGCGGGGGTGGAGGGTGCCAGGTTGAGGGCGGTGATGAAATTGTCGCCCAGCTTGTTGGCCACGATGTCGCGCGCCTTGAGCTGGTCTTCGGTGTTGTTGAAACGGATCAGGATGAAGCCGTGCTCGAACGCCGCATGCTTGACCGGGATCTTCGCCTCGTCGAGGGTTTCCTTCACCTGATCGAGGGTTTCTAGTTTGACTTCGGCACCACGGCTGGCAGAGACCTGCAAGGCCGGGTCTTCGCCGTAAAGATTGGGGGCTGCATATAGAAAACCGATGGCGATCACGACGATCACCATCAGGTATTTCCACAGCGGATAGCGATTTAACACGCTGTGCTCCTCGGGAGATTAGAGGGACTGGATAGAACCCTTGGGCAGAACGGCAGAGACGAAGTCACGCTTGATGGTGACCTGGGTCTGATCGTTCAGGGCCAGCACAATGTAGTCGCTGTCGGCGGAAACCTTGGCGATCTTGCCGACCAGGCCACCGGAAGTGAGCACTTCGTCGCCCTTGGAGAGGGAGCTCATCAGATTGCGATGCTCCTTGGCACGCTTGGCCTGGGGGCGGTAGATCATGAAGTAGAAGATGAGACCGAACACGGCCAGCATGATGATCATTTCCATGCCACCACCCTGTGCTGCCGGAGCCGCGCCTTCTGCATACGCCTTGGAGATAATGCTCATTTAACAACCTCTTATTGATGTAGATTTGAATACTAACTTATATGTCGTTGTTATTTCACGTCATTTTCAGCCAGTGGAGGCACAGGCTTCCCTTGCCGACGGTAAAACTCAGTTACAAAGTCGTCTAATTTACCCTGCTCGATCGCGTCCCGCAAACCCTGCATCACACGCTGGTAATAACGCAGGTTGTGGATGGTATTCAGACGGGCACCGAGGATCTCGTTGCACTTGTCCAGATGGTACAGATAGCTGCGGGTGTAGTTCTTGCAGGTGTAGCAATCGCAGTCCGCATCCAGGGTGCTGGTGTCTTCCCGGTACTTGGCGTTGCGGATCTTGACCACCCCATCGGTGGTAAAGAGATGACCGTTGCGGGCATTGCGGGTCGGCATCACGCAGTCGAACATGTCGATACCGCGGCGCACCCCTTCCACCAGATCCTCCGGCTTGCCCACCCCCATCAGGTAGCGCGGCTTGTCGGACGGAATTTTCGGGCAGACATGGTCAAGGATGCGATGCATGTCCTCTTTGGGCTCACCCACGGCGAGACCGCCGACCGCGTAACCGTCGAAGCCGATCTCAAGGAGACCGTCCAGCGACACATCCCGCAGCGGTTCGTAGACAGAACCCTGGATGATGCCGAACAAGGCGTTCTTGTTACCGAGCGCATCGAACTTGTCACGGGAGCGCTTGGCCCAGCGCAGGGACATCTCCATGGACTTGCGCGCTTCCTCGTAAGTGGCCGGGTACGGGGTGCACTCGTCGAAGATCATCACGATGTCGGAACCCAGATCGTACTGGATCTCCATGGACTTCTCGGGGTCGAGGAAGATCTTCTCGCCGTTGATGGGATGACGGAAGTGCACCCCCTCCTCGGTGATCTTGCGGATGTGCCCCAGACTGAACACCTGGAAACCACCGGAGTCGGTCAGGATCGGCCCCTGCCAGTTCATGAAGTCGTGCAGATCGCCGTGGGCGCGCATCACTTCCTGACCCGGGCGCAGCCAGAGGTGGAAGGTGTTGCCAAGCAGGATCTGGGCACCGGTCTCACGTACCTCTTCCGGTGTCATCCCCTTGACGGTGCCGTAAGTGCCGACCGGCATGAAGGCCGGGGTCTGGACCACGCCACGCTCGAACACCAGTTGACCGCGACGGGCACGCCCATCGGTGGTTTTCAATTCAAATTTCATTGCTACCTCTATTCAGTCAGAGAAACAGTCTGACAACAAAGGGCCCGAGGGGCCCGGTAATATGAAGCCGGCCGGCATACTGACAAGCAGAGCCTGAACGACTTCTGAAGGGCAAGGCTTAACCCTGCACCCGGCGACGGGTGACGAACATGGCGTCCCCGTAGCTGAAGAAACGGTACTGTCCCGCCACGGCGGCCTGATAGGCGGCCATCACGTTGTCATAGCCAGCAAAGGCACTGACCAGCATGATCAGGGTGGATTCGGGCAGGTGGAAGTTGGTGATCATGGCATCGACCACCTGGAACTCGTAACCGGGGAAGATGAAGATGTCGGTGTCATTGAAGAAGGGCGCCAGCGGCTTGCCCTGGGCCAGGGTCGCCTTGGCTGCGCTCTCGAGGGATCGTACCGACGTGGTGCCCACCGCAACCACCCGACCGCCGCGGGCGCGGGTCGCCGCGATGGCATCCACCACCTCCTGGGGCACTTCGGCGTATTCCGAGTGCATGTGGTGATCTTCAATCTTGTCGACGCGCACCGGCTGGAAGGTGCCCGCCCCCACGTGCAGGGTCACGAAGGCCATCTCCACGCCCTTGGCACGGATCTGCTCGAGCAGCGGCTCGTCGAAGTGCAGACCGGCGGTCGGCGCCGCCACGGCACCCGGCTTCTGGTTGTAGACGGTCTGGTAGCGCTCCTTGTCGGCATCCTCGTCGGGGCGGTCGATATAGGGAGGCAACGGCATGTGGCCGATGGCATCCAGAATGGTCAGCACAGGGCGCGGGTCGAGGAAGTGGATCTCGAACAGAGCGTCGTGGCGGGCACGCATCTCGGCCTCGACGGGCACGCCGTCGGCACCGCCATCCAGAAGGAGGCGGGTACCTGGCTTGGGGGACTTGGACGAGCGGACGTGCGCCAGCACGCTGTGCTCGTCCAGAATGCGCTCTACCAGCACCTCCAGCTTGCCGCCGCTGGCCTTCTGGCCAAACATGCGGGCCGGAATGACCCGGGTGTTGTTGAACACCAGCAGATCGCCGGGGTTGAGCTGGTCAAGCACATCGACAAAATGACCGTGGCGCAGGGCGCCGGTTTGACCATCGAGCTGCAGCAGGCGGCTGGCGGTACGCTCCGCCATGGGATAGCGGGCAATCAGCTCGTCTGGCAGATCAAAATGAAAATCGGATACTTGCATCTTTCACCTCGGGGGAATCGGCGGCTAGTCTAGTTATCCCCCTCTTCCAAGGCAACCCAAAAGACTAAAAACCCAAGGAAGACAAGGGATAGCGGGCCATTTTGTGAGGTTGGGCCCGTTAAAAAACCTTTAAGGTTTTGTATTGACCCCGATCATGTTCTGGCGACGGGGGCTGGGCTAGGGTGGAAGCAGACACACAAGGAGGCCCACCATGATGACCCTCTCCGAGATCATGACTGAACACCCCTTTACCCTGGGTCCGGAAAACAGCGTCAAGCAGGCGATGGAGCTGATGCAGCAGGAGCGGATCCGTCACGTTCCCATCGTCGATGAACACCAGCATCTGCTCGGTCTGGTCACCCTCTCGGACATCCTGGCCACCCGTGAATCCAAGCTGCTGCTGATCAACCCCGAGCGGGAGGCGGAGTTCACCGACAGCGTCCAGCTCGACGAGATCATGACCCGTCAGGTGGCGAGCGTGGATCCCCACGCCGGCATCAAGGAGGCAGCTCTGTATCTGCAGCGCCACAAATATGGCTGTCTGCCGGTACTCAAGGGGCGCAAGCTGGTTGGCATCGTCACCGAGTCGGACTTCATCGCCGTGGCCATCAATCTGCTGGAGCTGATGGAGGAGCAGGAGCCCCCAACCGACTTTTGATCTTAAAATTATGTAATAAAATTACAATAAAAGCGTTTTCAGCCTAATTTAACGGCTATTAAAGTGAAACACTTTCAATTTGACTGTAAAATTACACCACAAAACTTGCGTTGTGACATTCATCACACTATGATGCCCACCATGCAATGGTTGCCGAAGAGGAGATGAGGATTGTGCACCCGCCATCTTCTCTTCATATGTCTGCAAGTTTGCACACCCCGTAGTTAGTCTTTGCTGTAAAGCATATTTATCGCCATTCCTTGTTTGATGACCCGGCCCTGTCTGTGCGACGGCGCCGGGATTTTTTTATCCCTCTTTTTTCTACTGCGCCGCCTCGTCTGCCCCCTTCTCTGCTCACGCAATGAAAACAAATCCGGCCCAGCCCTTGAAAATGTGACATGCAGGACAGAAATTGAACTTCGACAATGAGTTATCTCCGAAGGCCTGAGATATTCATGTTAGGTACAGTTGTGATGGTCTATCTAATAAATAGATTTATGTGATTCAAAATTGTGGCTTTGACCGATTAGAAAAAGTCACTATGATGACTCCATCGAAAGTTAAGCGCCTCGTCTGGCACGACTCTTCAACACCAGACAGGCATATGTACATCACCAAGGAGCAAATACATGTCTACCTACATCAACACTGAAATCAAGCCGTTCAACGCCACCGCCTACCACAATGGCAAATTCGTTCAGGTGTCTGACGCTGACCTGAAAGGCAAGTGGTCCGTGGTGTTCTTCTACCCGGCTGATTTCACCTTCGTCTGCCCGACCGAGCTGGGCGACCTGGCCGACAACTACGCCGAATTCCAGAAGCTGGGCGTCGAGATCTACGCCGTCTCCACCGACACCCACTTCACCCACAAGGCCTGGCACGATACTTCTGACACCATCCAGAAGATCCAGTACCCGATGATCGGCGACCCCACCGGCACCATCACTCGCAACTTCGGCGTGATGATCGAAGAAGCTGGCCTGGCTGACCGCGGTACCTTCGTCATCGACCCGCAAGGCGTCATCCAGATCGTTGAAATCAACGCTGGCGGCATCGGCCGTGACGCACTGGAACTGCTGCGCAAGGTCAAGGCTGCCCAGTACGTTGCTTCCCACCCGGGTGAAGTGTGCCCGGCCAAGTGGAAAGAAGGCGACGCCACCCTGGCCCCGTCCCTGGATCTGGTAGGCAAAATCTAAGCCTCCCCGCTCTGAAGACCGGCCCGTTCAAGGGCCGGTCTTGTTTACGGCCCTCAGAAAATGCGCCGGTCTGCTGTGTGGACCTCTGTTTTCTGTATCCGGTCATCGTGCCGACCCGCATTCAGCAAGAAGGAATTCGACCATGTTAGATACCAACCTCAAACAACAACTCAACGGTTACTTGCAGTACATCGTCAATCCCATCGAGATCAGCGTGTCCGGCAATGACAGCGACAAATCCGCCGAACTCCTGGCATTGGCCAGCGAGATCGCCGAGATGTCCCCCAAAATTTCCCTGACCGATGGCACCAATGCCCGCAAGCCTTCCATGAGCATCGCGCCCCAGGGCCAGGCCCCGCGCGTGCACTTTGCCGGCATTCCCATGGGTCATGAATTCACCTCCCTGGTGCTCGCCCTGCTACAAAGCGGCGGTCACCCCTCCAAGGCCGATCCGGCCGTGCTGGAGCAGGTGAAGAACCTCAAGGGCGAGTTCCACTTCGAGACCTATATTTCCCTCTCCTGCCACAACTGTCCGGACGTGGTACAGGCCCTGAACCTGATGTCCACCCTGAATCCCGGCATCACCCACACCATGATCGATGGTGCCCTGTTCCAGGATGAGGTGAACGAGCGTCAAATCATGGCGGTCCCGAACGTCTACCTGAACGGTCAGCCGTTCAGCCAGGGCCGTATTTCGCTGGAAGAGATCGTCGCCAAACTCGACACCGGCGCTGCCGAGCGCAAGGCGCAAGAGCTGAGCGAAAAAGCGCCTTATGACGTGCTGGTGGTGGGCGGTGGCCCGGCCGGCGCCGCCGCGGCCATCTATGCCGCCCGCAAAGGCATTCGCACCGCCATTGTCGCCGAACGTTTCGGTGGCCAGGTGATGGACACCGTCGGCATCGAGAACTTCATCTCCGTGCCCTACACCGAGGGCCCCAAGCTGGCCGCCAGCCTGGAGCAGCACGTCAAGCAGTACGGCGTGGAAGTGATCACCGAGCAGCGCGCCGCCGCCATCAGCAAGGATGGTTACGTCAACGTGGACCTCGCCTCCGGTGCCACCTTGAAGAGCCGCGCCGTGATCCTGGCGACCGGTGCCCGCTGGCGCGACCTGAACGTGCCGGGTGAACTCGAGTACCGTACCAAGGGTGTGGCCTACTGCCCCCACTGTGACGGCCCCTTCTTCAAGGGCAAGCGCGTGGCGGTGATCGGTGGCGGCAACTCCGGCATCGAGGCGGCCATCGATCTGGCCGGCATCGTCGAGCACGTCACCGTGGTGGAGTTCGCCGATACCCTGCGTGCCGACGACGTGCTGCAGAAGAAGGCCCGTTCCATGGGCAATATCGACATCATCATGAGCGCCCGCACCACCGAAGTGATCGGCGACGGCAGCAAGGTGGTGGGCATGGACTACGAAGATCGCACTACCGGCGAGATCAAGCATCTGGCGGTGGCCGGCATCTTTGTCCAGATAGGCCTGGTGCCGAACACCGAGTTCCTCAAGGGGAGCGAAGTGGCCCTGACCCGTTTTGGCGAAATCGAGATCGACACCAAGGGTGCCACCTCCCTGCCCGGCGTCTATGCCGCAGGGGATGCCACCACGGTACCGTTCAAGCAGATCATCATCTCCATGGGGGCAGGTGCCACCGCCGCCCTGGGTGCGTTTGATTACCTCATTCGCAACCCGGCGCCGGAAGCACAAGCTACCCAGGCCGATGCCGTGACCGCCTGATAACCGTCGCCCAACAAAAAACCGACTCCCTGGAGTCGGTTTTTTTATCCCTGTCGTTGGGTCGGCAGCCTTCAACGTCCTTGCGGCGCGTCCCTCTCCTGCCCCTCTTCACTCACCGCTCTCTCTTCTGCATCAGGCGCGGCATAGCTCGCCGGCACTGCCTCCCCTTCCAGATCCGTTCTTGGCTCCAGCTCCGCCGTCATGGGGGTGTTGGGGGGCACCGGCATGAAGACCTGATGCTCCGTCAGCGGAATGGGGGCTCGCTTACGCCTGCGCCAGCCGAGATAGGCCGACAGCAGCAGACCGCACAGGGCAAAGTAGACGAACAGCCCCTGTGGTCCGAACGTTGCCATGGTAAAGGGGGCCAGCAGCGGACCCGTCATGGCCCCCAGGCTGTAGGCAAGCAGCAGCCCCTGGTTTGCCCCCAGCACCTGATCCGGGCGCAGTTCATCGCAGGCATGGCTGAGGCTCAAGGGATAGATGGAGAACGCCATGCCCCCCAGCAGGAAGACAAGAGTCCCCTCGACTGGCTCGCGCCAGGGCCCCGGCAGCAGCACCATCAGCAACGCGATCAGGGTCAGCAGGGTGCAGAGCAGCAGGATCACCAACCGTCTGTCGTAGCGATCAGATGCACGCCCGATGGGATACTGCAGACACATCCCCCCCAGGATCACCAGCGCCATCATGTCCGCCACCTGGGAGAGGGAGGCACCGCTGTCGGTGAAATAGAGCGGCAACAGCCCATAGATGGCCCCGAGGATGAGGCCGGAGGTAAAGCTGCTACCCATTCCCGCCGGAGTGAGGCGCACCAGCTCCAGCACTCCCACCGGCTGGGGTGCCACCATGGCCGGCGTCGCCACCCGGGAGAGAGCCAGAGGCACCACGGAGAGAGTCGCCGCCATGGCGCACAGGGCGAATGGCGTCAGCACCATGGGGTCCACCTGCTTGAGCAGCAGCTGGCCCAGGGCAAGTGAACCGTACAGCAGGATCATGTAGAGGGACATCAACCGCCCCCGGTTCGCCGGGGTGCTTGAGACCAGCATCCAGGACTCCAGCACCACGAACAGGCCGCCGGTGGCAAACCCCCCGATCAGCCGCAGCGCCGCCCAGGTGACAGGCTCCACCACCATGCCGTGCAGCAGAAACAGAAAACAGAGCAGGGAGGCATAAGCCGCATAGGCCCGGATATGACCCACCCGGATGATGAGGCGGGCATTGATAAAGGTCCCCAGCACCAGGCCGCCGAAATAGGCAGCCGACACCAGACCGATGGCCTGGGCGGACACCTGCTCGGCGGAGAGACGCACCGTCAGCAGGGTATTGAACAGACCGTGACCCAGAATGAAGATCACCAGACTGGTCAGGGGGGACAGCAACCTTGTCAGTGCCATGGAGCCTCCTCGCAACAAAAGGGTCATGGTAGCCCCTGCCTCCCGCCCCCTTCAACCCGAATGCCCTCCCCCTGCGGGCTATGCTTGACGGGAACCCCACATGGAGATCCGAAAGATGAGACTCATGCTGTTGTTGGCCGCCCTGCTCTTTTGCGGCAGCGCCCTCGCCTTCCACTGCCCCATGGACATGAAGAAGATAGACGACGCCCTGGCCGCAGGCCCCGCCCTCAGTGCCGAGCAACTGGCCGAGGTGAAGCAGTTGAGAGCGGACGGAGAGACCTTGCACAACGCGGGCAAGCATCAGGAATCGGTCGATACCCTGGCCAAGGCCATGGCCATTCTCGGCATCGATCAGGGCTGATACCGCCCCTTCGCCGCGCGACGGTCTCTTTCGCATCGCCCGGATACAGACCGCCAAAATGCAACAAGGCCCTCGCCATCACTGGCGGGGGCCTTTTCACTGCGGATGTCAGCCCTGAACGGGGCTACACCCGGCCACTGTAGACCAGGGTGCAATAGTTGAAGGCTATCTTGCCGTCAACGGCATGGCGAGCAAACTCGCGGCGAACGAGCGCCGTCATCTGATCGTGGGCCGGCGTGCCCGCCACAGGCGCATAGGAGGAGGAGTTGAGCCGTCCAAGCACCCCGTCAAGATCGAATAGCTGGCTGTTCTCGAAGCGATCGAGCCGGTACTCCCCGGTGAAGAAGGCGCGAAAATCCGCCTCGCCGAGGTTGCGATGATTGACCTCCTCGTAATCCCCCGAGTAGGCGTGCAGCCCCTCTTCATAGGCCTTGAGAAACGGGGTATTCGTCAGCCTGTCATTCCAGATGAGGGCGACCTGGCCACCGGGCTTGAGCAGCCGCTGGCACTCCTGCCGAAAAGCCGCGCGATCGAACCAGTGAAACGCCTGGGCGACCGT
>NZ_CAWMFQ010000134.1:0-9578 GCF_963866995.1 Aeromonas sp. ZOR0002
CAGCATGGCCGCCGATGGCGCCCCCTTGCAGGCGCAGCATGCACTCTGGATTTGTCGACCCGTTCGCGACACTTAAACGTTTTTCTGGCCAAATCCTGCCTATGAAATAAATTTTTGACAATTCAAAAACCAGCCCTATAATCGGTGCGGTTTTGAAAAAGGTCGGGACAGGACAATGCCGTTTTTGATGAAAAAAGCAGCCTTGCAGACGGGTGGAGCGCACCAGAGCGGCCCCGTTGTTTCCGGTTCCCGTCCCACAGATCCCCCGTTTTTTTTGAAAAGAGCCCCTGTTTCAGGGGCTTTTTTTTGTGCCGGAAAAACCTTCATTGATGCCAAAGGGAATGCAGACGATGACCAATCCACTCTATAACAAACACGTCATCTCCATCTCGGATCTGACCCGGTCCGACATGGAACTGGTGGTCGCCACCGCACAGCGGTTGAAGGCCGAACCCGACAGCCGCCTGCTGAAAGACAAGCTGGTCGCCAGTTGCTTCTTCGAAGCCTCCACCCGCACCCGCCTCTCCTTCGAGACCGCGGTCCAGCGCCTGGGCGGCAACATCATCGGCTTCGCCGACGGCGGCAACACCAGCGCCAAGAAGGGCGAGACCCTGGCCGACTCCATCAAGATCATCAGCTCCTACACCGATGCGGTGGTGATGCGCCACCCGAAGGAAGGGGCAGCCCGTCTGGCCTCCGAGTTCTCCCGGGTGCCGGTCATCAACGGCGGTGACGGCTCCAACCAGCATCCCACCCAGACCCTGCTCGACCTCTTCTCCATCCACGAGACCCAAGGCAAGCTGGACGGCCTCAACGTCGCCTTCGTCGGTGACCTGAAGTACGGCCGCACCGTCCACTCCCTGGCCCAGGCCCTGAGCCTGTTCAACTGCCGCTTCTTCTTCATCTCCCCGGAGGCGCTGGCCATGCCGGACTACCTCTGCGAGGAGCTGGAAGAGAAGGGCATCCGCTTCAGCGTGCACGAGACCATGGAAGAGGTGATGCCGGAGCTCGACATCCTCTACATGACCCGCGTCCAGAAGGAGCGCTTCGACGAGACCGAGTACAAGCACATGGCCGCCAAGTTCGTGCTGGAGCTGGCGACCCTGGAAGGGGCCAAGCCCACCATGAAGATCCTCCATCCCCTGCCCCGGGTTGACGAGATCGAGGTCGCCGTCGACAAGACCCCCCACGCCTACTACTTCCAGCAGGCGGAGAACGGGGTCTATGCCCGCCAGGCACTGCTGGCACTGGTACTGAACGAAACCGTCTAAGGGAAAGGGGAACATCATGTCCGAGAAGAACCAACTGCAAGTCGAAGCCATCCGCCACGGCTCCGTCATCGACCACGTCCCCGCCGGCCAGGGCATCAAGATCCTCAAGCTGTTCCAGCTGATCGAGACCCAGGAGCGGATCACCGTCGGCTTCAACCTCAAATCCGGCGCCCTCGGCAAGAAGGATCTCATCAAGATCGAGAACACCCGTCTGACCGAGCAGCAGGCCAACCAGCTCGCCCTGTTCGCCCCCAAGGCCACCGTCAACATCATCGAAGACTTCGTGGTGGTGAAGAAGCACCAGCTGGCGCTGCCGGAATTCATCGAAGGGGTCTTCCACTGCCCCAACTCCAACTGCATCTCCCACAACGAACCGGTGGAAAGCTACTTCCGGGTGCGCGAGGTGAAAGGGGCGGTGCGGATGAAGTGCAAATACTGCGAGAAGTCCTTCACCCAGGACATCGTCAGCGAACGCTACTGATTTCCTGCCGACAAAGGATATCCATGTGGGCCCTATCGGGCCCATTTTTGAACCCTGTCACATCACTTATTCCCCCTTTGGTTATAATTTGCCATCCCGTAATGGATATACCTCGCTCATCCCCTGCTTGAGTGCTCCTCATTAGTGTTTTTCGCTATGAAAAGCCGGAACGACAGACTGGGCGAGACCGCCATCGCTCATCGCCAAAGGAAGTCGCCATGGTCAACACCCTCAGCCGCCCAGCAGAACCAGAGTCCGACCTGGCCCAGCTCGACGCCTGCCGCCAGATCATCGGCCAGCACTGTTACAGCACCCAGGAGGAGATCCGCCGCGAGCTCTCCGCCCGCGGTTTTGCGGACATCAGCCAGTCCACCATCTCCCGCCTGCTGCGCCGTCTCGGGGTCGCCAAGGCCCAGAACGCCAACGGCAAGAAGGTCTACACCCTGGTGGACGAGCAGCTGGAGCCCGCCGGCAGCACCCGCTCCATCCACGACATGGTGCGCGCCGTGGTCCACAACCAGCAGATGGTGCTGGTGCATACCACCCCGGGGGCCGCTACCGTGGTGGCTCGCCTACTGGATCGCAACGCCAATCCCGAGATCCTGGGGGCCGTGGCCGGCAACGACGTGGTACTGATCGCCCCGCGCCACATCAGCCGAACCCGCCAGGCTCACGCCGCCGTGGTGCGCACCCTGGAAAACGCCCGCTGACCCCTGCTGGATGCCAGAAGGCGACCCTGGGGTCGCCTTTTTGTTGCCCGCGCGGCAAGGAGTCAGGCCACGGGAGAGGCCGGGCGCCCCGCCTTGCCTGCCATAAAAAACGGGAGCCCCAGGCTCCCGTTGTTGTCCCTATCTCTGTCGGCATTCATGCCAGCACGGCGCCCAGGCTCAGGCAGAGCACGATCAGCACGGTCAGCATGCCGAGCAGCGGGGCCACCCACTTCAGCCAGCGCACATAGGGCACCTTGGCAATGGCCAGCCCCCCCATGACCACGGCGGAGGTCGGGGTCACCAGGTTCACCAGGCCGGAGGCGGACTGGTAGGCGGTGACCACCAGCTCGCGGCCCACGTTGGCGAAGTCGGCAAGCGGCGCCATGATCGGCATGGTCAGCACCGCCAGACCGGAGGAAGAGGGCACCAGGAAGGAGAGCACCACTTCCAGCACGAACATCACGTTGATGAAGACGATGGTGGAGAGGCCGGTCACTATCCCCTCTGCACTGTGCAAAATGGTGTGGGTGATCATGCCGTTGTCCATCACCACCACGATACCGCGGGCGATACCGATGATGAGGGCCACGCCGAGCAGGTCACGAGCACCGTCGATGAAGTTGGAGGTCAGCTCCTCCTCGCTCATGCGGGAGATGACGCCGACGATGATGGCGGCAGCCAGGAAGACGCCGGAGATCTGCGCCATCCACCAGCCCAGCACGGCCACCCCGTAGATCATCACGGCGAAGGCGGCGACGAAGATGCCCAGCACAATCTTGCGGGTGGTGGTGAACTCCAGCATCTGGTCGCTCTTGTTGCCGAGGAAGTGGGCTCGGTTCTCTTCCCACTTGTCGGCCACCAGGGACTTGCTGGGATCACTTCGCACCATCTTGGCGTAACGCATCACATAGGCCACGCAGATCAGCCAGCCGGCCACCAGCATGGCGACCCGCAACCAGATGCCGTCGGTGAAGGAGATGCCGGCCGCGTTGGCGGCGATCACGGTGGCGAACGGGTTGATGGTGGAGCCCAGGGTACCGATACCGGCCCCCAGCAGCACGGTCGCGGCAGCGACCACGGGGTCGAAGCGGGCGGCCATCATCACCGGCACCAGCAGGGTGTAGAACGGCAGGGACTCTTCCGCCATGCCGTAGATGGTGCCCCCTGCGGCGAACAGCGCCATCAGGATCGGGATCATCCACTCTTCACGGCCACGCAGGCGATCGGTGACGCGCTCGATACCTGCATCAATGGCACCTGTCTTGGTCACGATGCCAAGGAAGCCACCGATGATCAGGATGAAGAGGGAGACGTCGATGGCGCCAGCCTCATAGGTGTCGTGGTTGTAGAGACCGTCGATAGGTGCCAGCAGCACGTCGACGATCCCCTGGGGATTGGCATCCACCAGTTTGTAGGTACCGGCCACCGGCACTTCCTTGCCGAGGGCCTCGTTCATGGTCATCTCGTATTTGCCGGCCGGCACTATCCAGCTCAGGGCGGCCACCAGGGCGATCAGCACAAACAGTATCGTGTAGGCTGACGGGAACTTGAATTTGGTCATGGTCCAGCTTCCTTCTGTGGGTGTGGTATCCATGCAGGCTGCGGGTCGTAGGGTTGGAGGTATTATGCCGCTGTCACATGGTTGAAAAGCCGGGGGTCACCCCCCGGCACCACTGACGACGTCAGTCGCCCAGCGTAGCCACCATCACTGCCTTGATGGTGTGCATCCGGTTTTCCGCCTCGTCGAACACGATGCTGTGCTCGGATTCGAACACGTCCTCGGTCACTTCCAGGCCCTTCATGCCATATTTGTCGGCCACTTCCTTGCCCATGGTGGTCTCGTCGTTGTGGAACGCCGGCAGGCAGTGCATGAACTTCACATCCGGGTTCTTGGTCGCGTTGATGACATCCATGTTGACCTGATACGGGGTCATCAGCTTCACCCGTTGATCCCAGGCTTCCTTCGCTTCACCCATGGAGACCCAGACGTCGGTGTAGAGGAAGTCGGCACCCAGCACACCCTCTTTCACGTCTTCGGTCAGGTGGATGCGCGCACCGGTCTCTTCGGCGATGAGGCGGCAGGTGGCAACCAGCTCCTCTTCCGGCCAGAAGGCTTTCGGCGCCACCAGACGGATGTCCATGCCCATCTTGGCGGCACCCACCATCAGGGAGTTGCCCATGTTGTTGCGGGCGTCACCCAGGTAGGCGAACTTGATCTGATCCAGACGTTTGCCCTTGCCATGCTCCAGCATGGTCATGAAGTCCGCCAGGATCTGGGTCGGGTGGAATTCGTTGGTCAGGCCGTTCCAGACCGGTACACCGGCGTGGGCCCCCAGCTCTTCCACGATCTCCTGGCCATAGCCGCGGTATTCGATGCCGTCATACATGCGGCCCAGCACCCGGGCGGTGTCCTTCATGGACTCCTTGTGACCGATTTGGGAACCGCTCGGGCCGAGGTAGGAGACCTGGGCGCCCTGGTCGAAGGCCGCCACTTCGAACGCACAGCGGGTGCGGGTGGAGGTCTTCTCGAAGATCAGGGCAATGTTCTTGCCGACCAGATGCTTGCGCTCATAGCCACCGTATTTGGCTTTCTTCAGGTCGATGGCCAGATCGATCATGTATTGGATTTCGCGAGGGGTGAAGTCCAGCAGTTTCAGGAAGTTACGGTTACGCAGATTAAAAGCCATGATGAGTTCTCTCTATATTTGTTCAGACCAATTTGGCAGTGTCATTGACTACGCAGTTGTTCAGACCAGAGCCTTGGCTCAGGCATTGACGGTATTGGTGGCGACGATGTTGGTGCCGGCTTCCCCCTTGAGGATGGCGAGGCCATCTTCCAGGGCGCCGATGCCGACCATGCCGCCGGTCGCTTTGACAAATTCACAGGAGGCTTCGACTTTCGGTCCCATGGAACCTGCGTCGAACTTGACCCCGGCCAGCTCGTCCGGGCTGGTCACCCGCAGCGGACGCTGGGTCGGTTTACCCCAATCCAGATAGACGGCATCGGCATCGGTCAGGATCAGCAGGGCGTCGGCCTTGATCTGCTTGGCCAGGTAGGCGGCAGACATGTCCTTGTCGATGACGGCTTCGATGCCGGTCAGGCTCTGGCCATCCCAGGTCACCGGGATGCCACCACCACCGGTACAGATGATGAGGTGACCCTGGGCGATCAGGGTTTCGATGGCGTCGCCTTCGACGATGCGCTGGGGCAGCGGGGACGGCACCACGCGGCGGAAGAACTTGCCGTCTGCCTTGACCACCCAGTGCTTCTCGGCAGCCAGGGTGCGGGCTTCCGCCTCTTCGTAGACGGGGCCGATGAACTTGGTCGGGTTGGCAAACGCCGGATCCTTCGGATCGACCTGCACCTGGGTCAGCAGGGCGGTGACGTTGCGGCTCGGCATCAGGTTCTTCAACTCCTGGATCAGCATGTAGCCGATCATGCCCTGGGACTCGGCACCCAGCACATCTAGGGGATAGGGGGAGACCTTGGTGTAGGCGCTGTTCTGCAGGGCCAGTAGGCCGACTTGCGGGCCATTGCCGTGCACCAGCACCACGTTGTAATCCTCGGCGATGCGGGCGATGGTCTTGGCGGCGGTGGCGATGTTCTTGCGCTGGATGTCGGCTTCCAGAGGTTCACCGCGGCGGAGCAGGGCATTGCCCCCCAGGGCGACGACGACAGTTGGTTTTTTCATGGGTGTTACTCTCGAATTCTGGTGTGTGTGGCGCCAGCCTCTGCCGGCGCCACGCCGTCTTGTCAGATGCCGTCACGTTCCATCGGGCAGCTCATGCAGCGGGCGCCGCCGCGGCCACGTCCCAGCTCTTCACCCGGGATGGGCAGCACAGTGATGCCGGCCTTGTCGTACTTCTCGTTGGTGTAGGTGTTGCGCTCGTAACCCACCACCACGCCGGGGCGCACGGTCAGCACGTTGTTGGCGTCGTTCCACTGCTCCCGCTCGGCCTCGAAGCTGTCGCCGCCGGTGGTGATGAGCCTGAGCTGATCCACCCCCAGCGCCTTCTCGATGGCGGTCACGAAGTAACCCTCTTCCTTGATGTTCATCCCGGTGGCACCGCCCGGGGTCAGGCTCCAGCAGTTCACATCCTTGCGGATGACTTCCGGATAGACGGAGAAGGTGTCGACATCCATGTGGGTCATGACGGTGTCGAGGTGCATGCAGCTACGGTGTTTCGGCAGCTCCATGGCGATGACCTGCTTGGCCTGACCGTGCTTGAACAGGCTGCGGGCCAGGTGCTCCACCCCTTGCGGCGTGGTGCGCTCGGACATGCCGATGAGCACGGCGCCTCGGCCGATGACCAGGACGTCGCCCCCTTCGATGGTGGAGTTGTCGTAGTCGCGCTCCTCGTCACCGAAGTACTTGATGAACTCCTGACCGGCAAACTGCGGGTGCCAGCGGTAGATGGCCTTCACGTGGTTGGTCTCGCGACGACGGGCGGCCTTGGCCATGGGGTTGATGGAGACGCCGCCATAGACCCAGCAGGAGGTATCGCGGGTGAAGAGGTGGTTGGGCAGCGGTTCGATGATGAAATCGGTCGGGGCATGCATGCCGACCACCATGTTGACGCCGCTGTAGGGCATCTCGGAGTAGGTGAGGCCGCCGGAGAGGATGCGGGCCAGCTCGCGGTGAGGCATGTCCGCCAGGAAGCAGCGCACGTCGTTGGCCAGGGCAGTGCCGAGGCGATAGTCGGATACCTGGTGTTGCAGCAGCCAGGCTTTGGCTTCCGGCACGTCCAGGGTTTCCGCCAGCAGATTGGTCAGGAGGAAGACTTCGACATTCTGATCGCGCAGTACCTGAGCGAATTTGTCGTGCTCCTGACCGGCACGTTCCACGGACAGGACGTCGTCAAACAGCAGATCCTGGCAGTTGGAAGGGGTCAGACGCTTCAGACTGAGGTTGGGGCGGTGCAACATGACACGGCGCAACTGGCCAACTTCAGAACCCACATAAAATTTGCTCATGATGATATTCCGTCTAGCAGTGGTCCCTGCGAGTGATTGAATAGATTCCTTCTATTCAGGCTCGTGGCTAAGGCGGGATATTCTTTATGTAGGGTACTCGGCTTGTGTTCTATCCTGCCCTTGCCTTTCGACGCAGAGATTAGGTCTGGCAATTCCACCAAACTTGGACATTGATCACATTCACCCGAGACTGCATAAATTCAGAAGTTAATTTATGATGGAGTTTACATATCTGACATTTCCCTCACCCTCCATCCGGCATAAATACGCAATAAAGCCCCAATATATTCCACAAAGAGCGCAATTTCATTCATCCATGATATCCACAAATGGATAGTCGCCAATAAAAAACATCAAATAAATCATTACATTAAAATCAAAATGCTCATTTTTTGAATAAAGCTCACCCAACTTTGAATTTATCCTCGCTTATCATCCCGTTTGCTCTCACATAAATAATCACCTGCTCCTTTATCGCTGAATAATCCATCTCTTGTCCCAGATCATGGCGGCCCAACCGGGCCAGATGGCGAGCCTCATCGCCAAGTCGTGTGCACTATCTCTTTTATATGGATATGCATTTTGCACGCATCCTGATGGCGCCTTTTTCATCGACCAGTGTGCAACCGGGATTCAAAGTTTTTTCATTAGTTGAATTTTTTCAGCCACCTTGCGCCGATTTCGGGTTCGCCTTAACTCAAAAAGTGATGCTTGTCACATTCGTTCCCGTCACCAAGGAGATAACCATGAAGATCCCGTCGCTGTTTCTGCTCGTCGCCCTGGTCCTGCCCATGACACCGGCCCTGGTGCATGCCCAGGGAGCCCCCGCCATGCCGCTGGTGGTCTGTCACGTTGACCAGGCACCCCAGATGCTGGTACCCGCCTACCTATGCCAATGGCACGGTGGCAGCCAGCATCCCTGACCCTCTCGCCCAAGGGGAGGCGATCTCCTCTTGGGTCATCCCCGCTTTCCCTCCTTTATCTCCTGAATGGGATCCGGACCACGCCACCAGCATCATGCCCATTGCCCTCCTCCACCCTCATCTGCGATCGACACTGACCGGCCTCCCCGGATTCTGAACCGCAGTTAAACGCCTTGTGAGACATTCGCCATCGACTGCGTAAGCAAAGCACCAATAAAATTCTCGCCATAGTCGGAAGATGCGCGTGAAAAAACAGCATGAGAGATCATTAAAACCATGATTTTAAAAAAGATAACTTCATTATCCTTTCGCGGGAAACCAGTTTGAATAAAACGTTTTTCAGCATGTCATTGTCGCCCTGCGCGAAATCCTTATAGTTACTCCTGCACGGACGCAATGAAGTCGGTCAGGAAGACTGGCTGCCAGGGTTGGGCAAATGGACTCACCACAGGATGTGGTAAAGGACACCTCCCAGGACGGAGAAAGTGCGACGGGAACGGATGACTCGTCAGGCCATGATGGCTAAAGGACACCCCAAAGGATTGGGAAGGGGAAACCTAAAGGAAGAGGTATAGTCAGGGATTGCAGGGAGCAACTTCGTTCAAGGATATGAGCGATAAGACTATCGGGGGCGACGCAAGTCGCCCCCATCTTTTTTTGGGTTTTTTTCACGTCTGCCCGCTGATGGGTTACCCCGGCCACGGCGTTGCTGGCCAGGATGTCCCGGATTCGCCCAGCCGGCGCTATTCCAGCCGGAAGTGTCCCACTATCTCCCGCAGCCTGTCATAGGTGCGCTGCATGGCATTCGAGCTGTCCACGGTGCGCTCGCCATTCCCCTTGAGCTGGGTGATCACCTCGGCGATGGCACTCATGTTGCGATTGATCTCCTCGGCAACGGCACTCTGCTCCTCCGCGGCCGTGGCGATATGGCTGATGAGATCGTTGATCTCCACCACTTCTCCCGCCATCAGATCCAGTGACGCATTCACCTTGCTGGTGTTTTCCGCCGCATCCTGGCAGCTCTGCCGGGTGTTGCCCATGGCGGCCACCACGGTCTGGGTGCCCCGTTGCAGCCGGGTCAGCATGGTCTGGATCTCGGCAGTACTCTTCTGGGTGCGTCCCGCCAGAGAGCGCACTTCGTCCGCCACCACCGCAAACCCCCGCCCCTGCTCACCAGCCCGGGCCGCCTCGATGGCGGCGTTGAGGGCCAGCAGGTTG
>NZ_CAWMFQ010000135.1:0-480 GCF_963866995.1 Aeromonas sp. ZOR0002
CGACAGCGGGGTCACCTTGCAGGAAGGGGCCTCTGGCCAGACCCTGGATGGCCAGCTGCCGGTGAGCGTGGGCAGCGACCGCCTGGTGTCGCTCAACTTCGAGGCGAACCAGCCCGGCCTGAATGGCCTCACCAGCGGCGGCCAGCCGACCCACTATCAGGTCAACGGCAACGTCATTACCCTGCTGGATGCGGGCGGCAAGATCATTCTGACCGTGACTCTGGGGCTGGATGGCAAGTACCAGGTGGCGCTCGACGGCGTGCTGGATCAACCGGTCAGCACCAACAGCGTCAACCTGGGGCTGCAGGTGCAAGGCACCGACTTTGACGGGGACAAGAGCAACCTTGGCACCCTCAATATTCATATCACCGACGGCGTGCTGCCCCAGGTCGACCCCGTCTCCCTCACCCTGGTGGAAGACAGCGACTGGAGCGCAGCCCAGACCCTCACCGGGGATCTGGCCATCACCGCCGGGGCCGA
>NZ_CAWMFQ010000136.1:0-6522 GCF_963866995.1 Aeromonas sp. ZOR0002
CCCAGTCAGCGGCTGGCCTCTCCCGCCGCGGCCAGGAGATGGCCCTGGGTGGCGCCTGTCACGACGTGCCCGAGGTGGGCACCAACTTTGCTTCCAGCCAGCCGGATCCCCGTCTCTTCCCCCAGGCACTCTGGGGTCGGCTGATGCAGCAACAGTGGCGCCAGCGCGCCAGCGACTGGATGAACTACGGGGATCCCCAGGGGCTTGGGGAACTTCGCGCCGCCATCAGCAGCTATCTGGTGCAGTCCCGCGGCGTGGTGTGCGAGCCGGATCAGATCCTGATCCTCACCAGCTCCCAGCAGGGGATCCTGCTGGCGACCCAGTTGCTCATCGATGCCGGTGACACCGTCTGGGTGGAAGACCCCGGTTATCCCGGGGCTCGCACCGCCATGGAGAGCGCCGGTGCCCGGGTGCATCCGGTGCCGGTGGATGAAGAGGGGCTCAACCCTCATGGGGATCATCCTGCACCGCGCCTCATCTACTGCACCCCGGCACACCAGTATCCCCTTGGCGTCCCCATGAGCCTGCCCCGCCGCATGGCGCTGCTGGCCGAGGCAGAGCGTCACGGCGCCTGGATCCTGGAAGACGATTACGATGGGGAGTACCAGTATGATCAGCGTCCCCTGCCCGCCCTGCAGGGGCTCGACGGCCAGGGGCGGGTGATCTATGTGGGCACCTTCAGCAAGGTGCTGTTCGGCTCGCTGCGCCTCGCCTACCTGGTGCTGCCCAGGCCGCTGATGGACTCCTTCTGCCGCGCCCGGGCCGCCGTCGACGGCCACAGCAACCAGTTGCAGCAAGCGGTCACGGCAGACTTCATCCGGGGCGGGCACTTCGCCACCCACCTGCGCCAGAGCCGCCTCCTCTACCAGAGCAGACGGGATCTGCTGCTGGCGGAACTGGCCGAGCACTGCCCGGGGCTCACCCCCATCCACAGCGGCGCCGGCCTGCAGTGCGCCGTGCTGCTGCCCCCCGGTGGCGAGGCGCGCTGGACCAATGCCGCCAATACCTGCGGGCTGGGGCTGCGCCATCTGGGCCAGTTCTACCTGGGCCCGCCGACGCTGGAAGGGTGGCTGCTCGGCTTTGGCTGCCTCGACAACCAGACGCTGCGCCAGCTATGTCGTCGCCTGGGTCTCTTGATGAAATCCGCATGACCCCCTTATCAAGAGGTCAGATCTGCCAGAGCCTGATAGCGCTGTGTCGACGGGAATGGCCCGTCTATACTGGGCACAATCCCGTTGCCGAACCCGGTCAAGATGCATCGAATCCTGCTCCTTTTGCTCGCCCTCTCCCTCCCGTCCCTCACGATGGCGGCCACCCGCTTCACCCTGATCACCGGGGAAACCCAACAGGACGTCCGCATGAATTATTACCGGGCGGCGATGCGGCTGGCGCTGGAGAAAACACGGCCCGATTACGGCGACTATGAACTGCTCGACGCCATCAGGATGAACAAGGCGAGGATGCGGCTCGAAGTGCAAACGCCGGGCAAGAATGCCCTCTTCATTGTCGACAGCTGGCCCCAGGAGATCCCTCAACCCGGCGTCAGCCTGGTCCCCTTCCCCATCGATCTGGGCGTGCTCGGCTACCGGGTCTGTTTTGTCGGCAGCGCCCGTGCCCAGGCCCTGGCCGGGGTTCACACCCTGTCCCAGTTGCAGCAGTTCACGCAAGGGGTGGGCACAGGCTGGCGGGATGCCGACATCCTTCGCTACAACGGCTTCAGGGTGCAGGAGGTGGATAACTATGAGTCACTGTTTCGCCTGGTGGCCCGTGGCCGGATCGATCTCTTCTGCCGTGGTGCCAACGAGATATTGAGCGAGTGGAAAAACCACAGACCCGGCCTGCCGGGGCTGACCGTGGATAGCCATGTCGCCCTCTTCTATCCGCTCATCCACTCCCTCTACAGCCACGCCACCTACAGCAAGGAGCGCGAGCGCCTTTTGCGCGGCCTGCAACTGGCCTGGAAAGATGGCTCCCTGCAGCGCCTCTGGCGCCAACATTTCCAGCCTTCCCTGGTCTTTGCCCGACTCGATTCACGCCAGATCTTCCGGCTGACCAACCCGCAGTTGCCCGACGAGAGCACCGACTACCGCGCCTATCTCTATGACCCGATGAGGGATGACTTTGGCATCGCTCCCTGACTGGCTCGCCGGTTCTCCCCTGTCAGGCAGGCTCCCCTTGCGCACTCTCTGCCTGGCGCTGCTGCTCTGGTTGCTGCCGACCTGCGTCATGGCCGCTCCCGGCAGCATTCGTGCCTGCATGGAGAACAGTGATTCGCCTCCCTGGTTGCTGATGTCCGGCGAGGGGATAGTGCAGTTCCACCTCAAGGAGGTGGCAAACCGGATCGGGCATCCCATCATTCTCACCCCCCTGCCCTGGAAACGCTGCCTCTCCCTCGTCAGCCAGGGCCAGCTCGATGCCGCCGTCAAGCTGAGCTACAGCGAAGAGCGTGCTCGCACCATAGGGGTCTATCCCATGCGACAGGGGGCACCTGATCCCGCCAAGCGCCTGCTCACCGAGAGCTACAGCCTCTACCAGCCAAAAGGCGGACAGGTTCGCTGGGATGGCCGGCAGCTCGTCGCCCATGGCGTCATTGCGGCGCAGTCCGGTTTCTCCATCGTCGCCCAGCTGCAGGAGAGCGGTGTCAGGGTGGATGACTCCAGCAGGGAACCACTGATCCTGCTCAAGAAGGTCGCGATGCAGCGCGCCGTTGCCGCCGCCCTGCAAACCGGGGTCGCCGAACGGACCCTGGCCGCCCACCCGCAGTTGCAGGCCACACTCGAGCGGATCACCCCTCCCCTGGTCGAAAAACCCTACTACCTCATCTTCTCCCACCCCTTCCATCAAGCCCACCCCGATCTCAGCCAACAGGTGTGGGACGAGATTGAGGAGGTGCGACACTCCGCAGCCTATGCCCGCTTCGTCACAGGCATGGCGTCACCGGGGACCCCCTAACCCCAGCCCCCCTCCCTCAGCCCTGCTCGCGGCACAGGGCAAGCCAGGCCTCGGCGGTGCGGGAGAGGTAGCGATCCCCTGGCCAGATCACCCCGAGCCGCCAGCTCAGCGCCGGGGCCAGAGGGCGCAACACCAGGCCGTCCGGCGTCAGCCGCCGGCAGATGGGCTCCGGCAGGAAGGCGACCCCCATGCCGCTTCGCACCATGGCGGTGAGGAAGTCCCACTGGCTGCTGCGGGCCGCCACCTGAGGCACGAACCCGGCTTGCTCGCAGGCCTGCTCCAGCCGCTCGCTCAAGGTGAAGGCCTGGGTATAGAGCAGGAAGGGTTCGTCCCGCAGAGCCTCCAGCCGGATCTCGCCACCCTCGCGCCAGCGGGGCAGGTCCGGCAGCACCACCCGGATGGGGTAACTGTCCAGATCCAGGGCGCAGAGGGCCCCCTCTTCCCTGGTCGGCAGCATGGTGATGGCGAGATCCAGCTCCCCCGCCAGCACCGCCTGCTCGATGCGCCGCCCGCCATATTCGACGATGGAGAGCTCCACGCCGGGGTAGCGGCTGCGATAGGTACGGATGAGATCCGCATAGACATGGCCCACCATGGGCGGGATGCCGAGGGCAAGACGCCCGGATTGCAGGCTCTGCAGATCCGCCAGCTCCGCCTCCAGCTGCTGCATCTCCGCCAGGATGGTCTGGGCCCGAGTGAACAGCACCTGGCCGCTGTCGGTCAGGGTGAAGCGGCGGCCGACCCGGCTCAGCAGGGGCTGGCCCAGCTCCTCTTCCATGTTGCGGATCATTTTGCTGATGGTGGGCTGGGTGACGAACAGCTTTTCGGAGGCGCGGGTGAAGCTCTGCTCCCGCACCAGCTCGACGAAGTAACGCAGGGCTCGAATATCCATGGTGCTCTCTTGACGGGGATGGCTGGCTAAATCATGCCTCTTTGGCATGATTTTGATAATTTAAATTCATTTTTTGCAGGTTTGGTCCCTCTCTATACTGTGAGCAGGTTCACAGAAAGACGCTTGCCATGAAAACCCTCTGCCTTCGCTGGTTGCAAACCCCCTTCCAAATCGCCCTGCTGGCGGCCATCTGGTTGCTGGCCGACATCGCAGTGCGCACCTTGCACCTGCCCCTGCCCGCCAACCTCACCGGCATGTTGCTGCTGCTGGTCTGCATCCTGCTCGGGGTGGTCAAGGCCCAGTGGTTCAGTGCCGGGGCCCGCTGGCTGCTGGCGGAGATGCTGCTCTTCTTCGTCCCTGCCGTGGTGGCCGTGGTCAACTATCAGGAGCTGCTGCTGCAGGAAGGGTGGCGCATCATGGTGGTCCTGATCGTCAGCACCGTGCTGGTGCTCGGCACCACGGCGCTGGTGGTGGACAGGGTCTATCGCCTCGAGCTGAAGCTGGCCCGCCGGAGTCGCCGCCATGTCTGACACCCTGCTCGGCCTGCTCTGCTTCGCCCTGACCCTGCTCTTCTACTACGCCAGCAAGTGGCTCTATGGCAAAAAGCGCATCCTGCCCCTGATGCCGCTGCTGCTGGCCCCCACCCTGCTGGTGGCCGTGGTGATGTTGTTCCACATTCCCTACCGGGACTACATGGCCGAATCCCACTGGCTGCTCTGGCTGCTGGGCCCCGCTACCGTCGCCTTCGCGGTGCCCGTCTACGAGAATCGCCAGCTGATGCGCCGCCACTGGCTTTCCCTCTCGGTCGGGGTCGTGGCGTCCGTGGTGATGGCGGTGGGCAGCACAGTGCTGCTGGCCCGCTGGCTCAACCTCTCCGAGCTGTTGCAACGCAGCATGGCCATGAGATCCATCACCACCCCCTTCGCGGTGGAGGCGACCCGTTCCGTGGGTGGCAACGCCGATCTCACCGCCCTGTTCGTGGTGCTGACCGGCGTCATCGGCATGGCAGTGGGAGAAAGCGTGCTCACCGTGCTCGCCATCCGCAGCCGCCTTGGCAAGGGAGCGGGCTTTGGTGCCTCGGCCCACGGGGCCGGGACAGCCAGGGCCTATCAGATGGGCAACGAGGAGGGGGTGGTCTCCAGCATGGTGATGATGATCGCCGGCATGGCCACCGTGCTGCTCGCCCCCCTTCTGGGCAGGCTGTTCTGGTAACACCGCCACCCGATAACAGAAGAGGCGCCCTGGGGCGCCTCTTCTCATTGCATCGTGTCACGCAGCCTCAGAGGCTGGCGCAGATCTGCCAGAGATCGTACTGGATGGCGGCGGCCGTCACTTCCCGGCCCGCTCCCGGCCCCTGGATCACCAGGGGGTTGGTGCGATAGCTGTCGCTCTCGATGGCGAACACGTTGTCGCAGGGCAAGAGGTTGGCAAACGGGTGATGGGGCTCCAGCGCCTCCAGCCCGACGCGGGCCTTGCCGTCGTGTTCGAAGCGGGCGACATAACGCAGCACCTTGCCGACCCGGCGCGCCCCCTCGAAGGCTGTCTGGATAGGGTCATCCAGCTCCTTGAGCCTGTCCATGAACTGATCGGCGGTCACCTTGCGCAGGGCCACCGGCACCAGGTTCTCCAGCTCGATGTCGGCGGAGTCGAGTTCGAAGCCCGCCTCCCGCGCCAGGATGAGCAGCTTGCGGCGCACATCCTGACCGGAGAGATCCTCCCGGGGATCCGGCTCGGTCAGGCCGTGTTGCCACGCCTCGTCCACCAGTTCGGAGAAGGGGCGAGTGCCGTCATACTGCTGGAACAGCCAGGAGAGGGTGCCGGAGAAGATGCCGGAGACCCCCTGGATGCGGTCACCGCTCTGGCGCAGCATCTGGATACTGGACTGGATGGGCAGCCCGGCCCCCACGGTGGCGTTGTAGCGCCATTGCACCTGATGGTCGCGGCAGGTCTGCTTGATGCGCTGGTAAAACTCGCTGTCGGCGGCACCGGCAAACTTGTTGGCGGCGATGATGTGGATGCCGAGCTGGGCAAAGTCCGGGTAGTAGCGGCTCACCGTCTCGCTGGCGGTCATGTCGAGCGCGATCAGGGAGTCAAAACTGTGCTGCTCCAGCTGGGAGAGCAGCTCCGGCCAGATGAGCGGCTTGGGATTGAAGTTGTCCTGTACCTTGAGGGGATCCAGCCCCTCTTCGTCCAGCAGCCCGCCCTTGGAGTCGAAGACCCCGTAGAGGGTGAGCGCCAGATTGAGCTCATGCTCGAGGCGCGCCTTCTCGCGGGCATAGAGCCCCAGCCAGTGACCGCCTATATTGCCCTTGCCGAACACCACCAGCCCGACCCGGGTCGGGCGGCTGAACAGGGCACTGTGCAGAGCGATGAGCAGCGGCTCCAGCACGATCTGGCGCAGCACGGCCACCAGGCTCAGGCCGTCTTTGGCCACCTGCACGAACTCCAGAGGCTGATCCGCCAGCAGCTGGTAGAAACGGTGGCACTGCTCGGCGTTGTCGGTGACGCCGGCCCCCACCAAGGCGACCAGGCTGAACCCCTCCTTCTGGATGAGGCCGGTAAAGTTGCCCTGCAACTGGAAGTCACGGAGCACCTCGAAGGCCCCTTGTGCCACCTCCAGGGTGTAGGCCAGACGCAGGACCCGCCGATCCGGCTGGCGCTGCAGGGTGAGCGGATGG
>NZ_CAWMFQ010000136.1:6603-9671 GCF_963866995.1 Aeromonas sp. ZOR0002
TGCGGCAGCACCTTGAGCTCGATGAGGGCTATCTGATCCACCGAGGAGACGATGCGGGCACCGCCGGAGCGGGGCGCACGGCGCAGGATGTGGGTACAGCCTTCGTCCGGATTGTAGCTGCAGCGCAGGGTGAGTCGCTGGCGGCTGTCGGCCACCGGCTGCAGGGTACGCGAATGCAGCACCGAGGAGCCCAGGCGCGCCAGCTCGTTGGCCTCGGCCAGGCTCAGGCGCTCCAGCAGACGCGCCTCTTTAACCCGGCGCGGGTCGGCACTGTAGACCCCGGCCACGTCGCTCCAGATGGTGGTGGACTCGCCGTCCGCCAGCGCCGCCAGGAGGCTGGCACTGTAGTCGGAGCCGTTGCGCCCCAGCAGCAGGGAACGCCCCTCCATGTCGGCGGCGATGAAGCCGGTCACCACGATGCGACCGGCGTGCTCGGCCAGGCGGGCCTTGAGCAGCTCGCTGGAGAGGGCGGTATCCACCTTGATGAGGGCGCCGTCTTCTGCGCGCAGGAAGCTGCGGGCATCGAGCCAGGCGGCCGCCTCACCCCGGCTGGTGAGCAGGGCAGCCAGCAGACGGGCGGACCACACCTCGCCAAAGGCGAGCAGGCCGTTGCGCTCGAAGCGGTCAAACTGCCCCTCCAGGGTCTTGGCGATCAGCTGCATGTCGTCCGTCAGTTGCTGGCTCAGATCGAGGTGAAGCTCCCCTTCCAGCAGGCCGTCGATCAGGCTCTGCTGATAGGCGTGCAGGGCGGTGATGGCTTCGCCTGCGGCCTCATCCCCCGCTTCCGCCAGCTCCACCAGCTGGATCAGCCGGTTGGTGGTCTTGCCCGCGGCGGAGACCACCACCAGCTCGTTGCCCCCCACCTGTTGCTCGACGATGCTGGCGACCCGGCGATAACAGACCGGATCCGCCAGGCTGCTGCCGCCGAACTTGTGTACATGGCGCCGCTTGAAGACTGCCTCTGTTGCCACCACACACTCTCCTTGTTGTTGTTCCATTACTTCACCTGCTCTGCCTGTTGTGCCAACTGCGCCTGTTCAAACCCCTGGGCCAGATCGGCCACCAGATCCTCACCGTGTTCAATCCCCACCGACAGGCGCAGCAACTGGGCACTGATACCCGCCGCCTGCTGGGCCGCCGGGGTCATGGCCCTGTGGGTCATGCTGGCCGGATGGGCCACCAGACTCTCCACCCCGCCGAGGGACTCCGCCACCGAGAAGAGGCGCAGCCCCGCGAGGAAGGCGCGCAGCCCCGTCTCGTTGCAATCGAGCTCAAAACTTAGCATGGCGCCAAAGCCGGACTGTTGACGGCGCGCAATGTCGTGGCCCGGATGGCTCGGCAGGCTGGGGTGATAGATCCGCTTGACCAGCGGCTGCTGCTGCAAGAAGGCGAGGATGCGATCCGTGTTCTCCTGATGGGTGCGCAGGCGCGGGGCCAGGGTGCGCAGACCCCGCAGGGTGAGGTAGGAGTCAAAGGCACCGGAAGTGAGCCCCAGGCAGTTGGCCCACCACACCAGGGAGTCGGCAAGAGCCTGATCCTTGGCGATCGCCACACCCCCTACCACGTCGGAGTGGCCGTTGATGTACTTGGTGGTGGAGTGGACCACCACGTCGGCACCAAGGGCCAGGGGCTGTTGCAGCAAGGGGGAGAGGAAGGTGTTGTCCACCACCACCTGGGCCCCCACCCCGTGGGAGGCCTCGGCGATGGCGGCGATGTCCACCACCCGCAGCAGCGGATTGGAGGGGGTCTCCACCCACACCAGTGCGGGTTTCTGGGCCAGCGCGGCGGCCAGCGCCACCTCGTCTCCCTGATCCACGAACTGCACCTGGTAGTGGCCCTTGGCCGCCAGATACTCGAACAGACGCCAGGTACCGCCGTAGCAGTCGTGGGGGGCGATCAGCAGATCCCCCGCCTTGAGCAGAGCCGTGGTCACCAGGTGAACGGCTCCCATGCCGGTGCCGGTCACCACGGCGCCGGCCCCCCCTTCCAGGGCCGCCAGGGCGTCCGCCAGATTGGTGCGGGTCGGGTTGCCGGAACGGGCATAGTCGTATTGACGGGGCTCGCCAAAGTCGGCAAAGGTGTAGTTGCTGGAGAGGTAGATGGGGGGCACCACGGCACCGTGCTGCGTGTCTGTCTCAATCCCGGTGCGTACCGCCAGGGTGGCCTTGTGGGTCATGTCACTCTCCTTGATGGGTTGCCGGAGCCGGTCCGCCTCGTGGGTCGTCCAGCCCCGCTCTCATTTTCGCTGGCCGGACTGCCGGCCCATGGTGCACCACACTACGCCACCTTAAAAAAGCCGTCAACACTTCTAGACGTCTAAATGGCTTTGCTGTTGGATTGCCATTGAATTCCTTAAGGGTTAAAATCCGCGCTCACGGCCAAACGACTACAGGTGGAACATGGGTACAGAGTGGAACGGCGACTACGTCAGCCCCTATGCAGAGCACGGCAAGAAGAGCGAACAGGTCAAGAAGATAACCGTCTCGATCCCGCTCAAGGTGCTGAAGGTGTTGACCGATGAGCGCACCCGTCGCCAGGTGAACAACCTGCGTCATGCGACCAACAGCGAGCTGCTCTGCGAAGCCTTCCTGCACGCCTTCACCGGCCAGCCGCTGCCCTGTGACGACGACCTGCGCAAGGATCACCCGGACAGCGTCCCCGCTGAGGCCCGCGCCATCATGGAAGCCCTTGGCAAAGAGATCGAAGACTTCGACGCCGAGTAATGCGGCTGCCCATGGCAAACGATGCATCCCTTTCAATGACGCGGCCCGGTGCCGCGTCATGCTTATCTGCCGCCTCCCCCTTCAGCCTGCGTCACTACCAGAGCGACATGCAGAGCCACAGTCATGACCACGCCCAGCTGGTGATCCCCCTCGTCGGTCCCCTCGAGATCGAGGTGCAGGGTCGGGGATGTCGCCTCGCCCCCGGTTTTGCCTGCATCATCGCCCCTGGCCTTCGCCACGACTACGCCGCCGATCCGGCGCATGTGTTTCTGGTGCAGGAGAGCCACTGGCTGCCGGCCGCCCTGGGGGACCACCCCTTCGTCGAGCTGGATGAGGCCCAGCGCC
>NZ_CAWMFQ010000137.1:0-6857 GCF_963866995.1 Aeromonas sp. ZOR0002
GGATCTCGCTCAGGATCTGGTCGACCCACTGCTCGATGCGGGACTCGGTCTGGTCGTACTGGTTGGCGTCATCGAGGGCCAGCCCGACGAAGTGACGGCCATCGTCGATGAGCGCCTTGGAGGCATCGAACTCGTACCCCTCGTTGGGCCAGTAGCCCACCAGCTTGACTCCCTTGGGGACCAGCTGATCGTGCAGCAGGCCGAGGGCATCCTGATACCACTCCCCATAGCCCAGCTGATCGCCCATGCCAAACAGGGCGATGATGCGTCCCTCCAGATGCAGGTCGGCGATGTCTTCCCAGCGGGATTCCCAGTCCTCCTGCAGCTCGCCGAAGTCCCAGGTGGAGATGCCCAGGATCAGGATGTCGTACTCCTGCATGCGGGCGAGGGGCACATCCTTGATGTTGTGGAGATCGACCAGCTCGGGGCCGATGAGGGCGCGGATCTTCTCGGCGGCCATCTCGGTGTAGCAGGTGGTGGAGCCATAAAACAAACCTATCTTCATCGCTCTTCTCTTGATCGCAGTCGGCAAGGGGCGTGACCGGCACAGCGGCGCCCGGGGGGAGGGCGCCAGTCTAGCAGATTGCGCCGGGCTCTTCACCGCCTGAGGGGATGTGCAGCCTTGCCTTGCGGCCCGGGTGGGTCGGCACGTTACAATGGCGACCTGTTTCCCTGAGCGCGGCGCACCATGAGCAAAGCAGAATCCCATCCCCTGATCGAGCCGTTTCTCGACGCCCTCTGGCTGGAGCGGGGGCTCTCCGACAACACGGTCAGCTCCTATCGCACCGACCTGGAAAAATTTGCCCTCTGGCTCGATGAGCAAGGCGGTTCCCTGCTGCTGGCGGGGCTGGACGACATCCAGCACTACCTCGCCTGGCGGGTGGACCATCAGTTCGCGGCCAGCAGTACGGCCCGTTTCCTCTCGGCCCTGCGCCGCTTCTACCAGTATCTCAATCGCGAGAAGCTGCGCAGCGACGATCCCACCGTGCTGCTGGAGGGACCAAAGCTCCCCAAAAAGCTGCCATCGGATCTGAGCGAAGCCGAGGTGGAGGCGCTGCTGCAAGCGCCCCTGGTGGACGACCCGCTGGAGCTGCGGGACAAGGCAATGCTCGAGCTGCTCTACGCCACCGGGCTGCGGGTGTCCGAGCTGGTGGGGCTGACCGCCGAACACGTCAGCCTGCGCCAGGGGCTGGTGCGAGTGGTGGGCAAGGGCAACAAGGAGCGCCTGGTGCCCATGGGGGAGGAGGCGGTGCACTGGCTGGAGCGCTACTACCGGGAGGCGCGCACCCTGCTGCTGGGTGGCACCAGCTCAGACGTGGTGTTCCCCTCCAAGCGGGCCCGGATGATGACCCGCCAGACCTTCTGGCACCGCATCAAGCTCTATGCCCTGAGAGCCGGCATCAGGGGGGAACTCTCCCCCCACACCCTGCGTCACGCCTTCGCCACCCACCTGCTCAATCACGGCGCCGATCTGCGAGTGGTGCAGATGCTGCTGGGCCACGCGGATCTCTCCACCACTCAGATCTATACCCACGTGGCCAACGAGCGGCTCAAGGCACTGCACGGCCAGCACCACCCCAGAGCCTGATCGCCTCACCGGCCTTGCAACAAAAAACCGCCCGAAGGCGGTTTTTTTTCAGCACACGACAGGGAGGAAACGGTTATTTCCCCTGCTGGGATTTCAGCAAGTCGCGGATCTCGGTCAGCAGCTCCTGATCCTTGGTGGGGCCGGCCGGGGCGGCGGCTTCCTCTTCCTGCTTCTTCTTCAGGGTGTTGATGGCCTTGAGCCCCATGAAGATGGCGAAGGAGATGATCAGGAAGTCGATACAGGTCTGGATGAACTTGCCGTAGGCGATGACCACGGCAGGGGCATCCCCTTCGGCGGCCTTCAGGGTCACGGCGAGATCGCTGAAATCCACGCCCCCCAGGATCAGCCCGATGGGGGGCATGATCACGTCTCCCACGAAGGAGGAGACAATCTTGCCAAAGGCGGCACCTATGATGATACCGACCGCCATGTCGATCACATTGCCCCTGGATGCAAAGGCCTTGAACTCTTGAATCAGACTCATTTTTCCCCCTAGAAATGGACAACGTGCCACCTGAGCGCACGTCGATTTGAATAATAAAACATCAGCAAAACAGAGGGATGACTAAAGATGTCTCCCGTCGTCCTGATTAGCTTGCGGGGCTCAAGCCCGATTGGCAACCTGTCATCCCGTGATTTTTTCTTGCGGACGTTATTAATCGATCACTAATTAAGGTCTTTGGGAGAGGGAATTGTCTGGGTTACCTTATGAAACCCTTCAATCATGCCAAGTGAATGAGCTGATGCGATATTTACTGCTGGGAATGATGCTGCTGTGCGCTTTTGCGGCCAGCGCGGGGATGGACCCCCATGTGTTGAAACAGACCATAGAGCAGCGCCTCGGTGTGCAGGTCTACCTGGTGGACGAGACCCCCATGCCGGGCCTCTATCTGCTGGGCACGGCCCAGGGACTGCTCTACAGCGATGCCAGGGGAGACTATGTGCTGCAGGGCTCCATGCTGGATCTGGCCCACGACATGAGAAACCTCACCCGGCTCAGCCAGCAGCAGCAACGCAGGCTGGCGCTCTCCCAGATAGGGGAGGCCCGGCTCTGGCTCAAGGCCACCCCTGAACGCCACCGCCTCACCCTGTTTACCGATCTCGCCTGCGGTCCTTGCCGCATCGCGCTGGAGGAGTTGCCCCGCTTGCAGGCGAGGGGCGTGAGCGTGCAACTGCTGCCTGCACCTGTCGCCGCCTCGGATCAGGCTAGCTGGTGCGATCCCGGTCTGCTGCGCGAACTCAACTTCAGCGATCGTTTGCCTGAGAGCGGCTGTAATGCGATCCTTGCCCATCATATCGGCCTGAGCCAATGGCTCGGGATCAAGGCGTCACCGAGCTGGGTCCTGCCCAATGGCGACCTGGTGCGCGGTTACCAGAGCCCCGAACAACTGCTCAAGATACTGGATCACATCAATGCCCCTGCTAATCCGACGTCGTCCGCGAGTTGATGATTCCCATCTGCCCGCCACCCTGCACCCGCTGCTTCGCCAGATCTTCGCCAGCCGCGGGGTAGAAGACCCTGCCCTGCTGGAGCGCAGCGCCAACCAGCTGCTGCCGCCCCAGCGTCTGTTCGGCATGGCGCAGGCGGTGCCGCTGCTGGCCGAGGCGCTGACGGCGCAAAAACGCATTCTCATCGTCGGTGACTTCGACTGCGACGGCGCCACCAGCTCGGCCCTGTGCGTGCTGGCCTTGCGCGCCATGGGGGGGCACCACATCGATTTTCTGGTGCCCAACCGCTTCGAGTTCGGCTATGGCCTCACCCCGGAGATCGTCGAGCTGGCGGTGGCCCGCGGCGCCGAGTTCCTGATCACGGTGGACAACGGCATCTCCAGCATCGCCGGGGTGGCGGCGGCCAAGGCGGCAGGCATGCAGGTACTGGTTACCGATCACCATTTGCCGGGTCAGGAGCTGCCTCACGCCGACGCGATAGTGAACCCCAACCAGCATGGCTGCGACTTCCCCTCCAAGTCCCTGGCCGGGGTCGGGGTCGCCTTCTATCTGATGGCGGCCCTCAACACCCATCTGCGCCAGAGCGGCTGGTATGAGCGCCAGGGGCTGCGCGCCCCCAACGTGGCGGATTACCTGGATCTGGTGGCCCTCGGCACCGTGGCCGACGTGGTGGCGCTAGATGGCAACAACCGCATCCTGGTTCATCAGGGGTTGCAGCGGATCCGGGCCGGCCGTTGTCGCCCCGGCATCCAGGCGCTGGTGGATGTGTCGGGCCGCGACGGTCGTCGCCTGTGCGCCGCCGATCTCGGCTTTGCGCTGGGGCCGCGTCTCAACGCGGTGGGCCGGCTCGATGACATGTCCCTCGGGGTCGCCTGCCTGCTGAGCGAGGACATCAACCTGGCGCGCCAGCTCGCTTCCGAAATGGACAGCCTCAACCAGGAGCGCAAGGAGATCGAGCAGGGGATGCAGCAGGAGGCGCTCGCCACTTTGGAGCAGATCCGTTTTCGTGACGGCGAGGTGCCCTCCGGCATCGTGCTGCACCGAAACGAGTGGCATCAGGGGGTGGTGGGGCTGGTGGCCTCCAAGGTGAAGGAGAAGTACTACCGCCCGGTCATCGCCTTTGCCGAGAGCAGCGAGACCGAGCTCAAGGGCTCCGGGCGCTCCATCCCGGGGGTGCACCTGCGCGATGCGCTGGAACTGCTCGATACCCGCCACCCCGGCTTGATGGGCAAGTTTGGCGGCCACGCCATGGCGGCCGGGTTGACCCTGCCCAAGGCCAATATCGAGGCCTTCGGCCGGGCCTTCGAGGCGGTCATCGGCGAGCTGGTGACCCCTGAGCTCTTGACCGGGGTGCTGCTCACCGATGGCGAGCTGCTGCCGGACGAGCTCACCCTCGAGCTGGCGGAGCTGATCCGCGCCTCCGGCCCCTGGGGTCAGGCCTTTCCCGAGCCGCTGTTTGACGGGGAATTCGTGCTGGTGCAGCAGCGGCTGGTGGGGGAGAAGCACCTCAAGATGATGCTGACCACGGATTCCGGCCACGCGGTGGATGCCATCGCCTTTGGCGTCGACTTGCAGCGCTGGCCCGACGCTTCGGTGAAGCGGGTGCGACTGGTCTACCGGCTCGACGTCAACGAGTGGCGTGGCAACCGCAGCGTGCAGTTGTTGGTGGAGCATCTGGAAGCCGCCGGCCTCTGATCCCGCGAGTCTCTCTTGCTGTCGATGACGGCCACCTCAGGGTGGCCGTTTTTTTATGGTGTGAACCCGGATGTTGTCGTTGACCCGTCTATTGCTTCACAGTTTAAGCTTCCCTTCATCGGGTCACGGACCCCTCAGCGAGTGGTTGTCATGAAAATATCCGAACTGGCCCGGCGCTGCGGCCTGGCCCGCTCCACCCTGCTCTATTACGAGAAGCTGGGGGTGATTGCGGGCACGAGGGGCGTCAACGGCTATCGCCACTACGACGATGACGATCTGCAGCGGCTGCGGATGGTACAGGCCCTGCAGGCCGGCGGGCTCAGCCTCAAGCAGTGCCTCGCCTGTCTGGCGGGCGAGCTGGAGCAGGCGACACTGGAAGCCCGGGTCAGGGAGCTGGATGAAGAGCTGGCGCGGATGCAACGCGCCCGGGATCTGCTGGCGGATCTCGCCGGTTTGCGTGCGCACTCCGGCGACGAGTTCAAGGTCTGGCAGCAGCAACTGCAGCATCAAGCCCCGCAGGCTTACTTTGCCTGGGTGATGAAGCAGGGATTCAGTGAAAAAGAGCGTTACCACCTGCAGTGGCTCAGCAAAGACATGAATGAACATGAGCGCTACATCCGGGATTTCAAGCTGCTGCTGGATGGCATGAGCTATTGGGGGCCGGGCGATAGCCTCTTCACCCAGCAGCAATTTGCCGCGCTGCCCAGCCAGCCTCGCCGGATCTTCGACATGGGCTGTGGGCGCGGCGCCGCCACCCTGGCGCTGGCACAGGTGACGGACGCCCCCATCGTAGCCATCGATCTGGACGAGGAGGCGCTGGCCGCCGTGGCGAGATCGGCCAGTGCGGCGGGGCTGAGTCAGGTCACTACCCTGCGCGCCAACATGGCGGCGCTGCCGGCAGATCTGGCCCCCGCCGATCTCATCTGGGCCGAGGGGAGCGCCTACACCATCGGGGTGGCCAATGCGCTCAAAGCCTGGCGGGCGCACCTTGCCGGCCCTGATGCCTGCATCGTGCTGAGCGACCTGGTGTGGCTGACGGACACGCCGCCAGAGGAGGCGCTGGCGTTCTGGCAGCGGGATTATCCCGTCATGCAGACCCTGGCGGGCCTGCTCAAAACGGTGCAGGAGGCGGGTTATCGCTGCCTGTGGCACACCGAGTTGCCGCAAAGGGCCTGGCACAACTATCTGGACCCCATCGAGCGCAATCTGGCGCGCCACAGTGCCGAGCTGGGGGATAGCCCCGCCTGGCAGGACTTGAGCCGGGAAGTGGCCATCCACCGCCAACACCTGGGCAGCTATGGCTATGTGATCTGCTGCCTGCAGGCAGTCTGATCAGGTCATCCATTGAAAGAGAGCAAACGGAGAAAACCTATGAACATCATCATTCGGCCCGAAACAGGCGCCGATCACGACGCCATTGAAGCGCTGACCGTGGCCGCGTTCCTCAATGCCCCCCATACCGACCACAACGAACAGCTGATCGTGCGCGCTTTGCGCCAGGCCGGGGCACTCAGCCTGTCGCTGGTGGCGGAGCTGGAGGAGCGGGTGGTCGGTCACCTCTGCTTCTCGCCGGTGACCATCAGCGATGGCTGCCCGCACTGGTATGGTCTTGGTCCCATTTCGGTCTCTCCTGCGCTGCACGGCAAGGGGCTGGGGTCACGGCTGATGGAGGTGGGTCTGGCCGAGCTCAGGGGGATGGGAGCGGCTGGCTGCGTGGTGCTGGGGGATCCCGGCTTCTACGGCCGTTTCGGTTTCGTGCCCGAGCCGGGGTTGACTCTGCCCGGCGTGCCGCCCGAGTACTTCATGGCCCGCTTGTTCGGCGCTGCCATGCCCCGTGGCGAAGTGTGCTATCACCCGGCCTTTGTGCAGGAGTGAGGGTCACCGTGAGGGAAAAGAGAGGGCTCCTTGCGCTCATTGTGGTTTTTAATTGCCCTCTTTATTTATAAAGAGGGTTTTTAGTATCAATTCGTGGGTGTTTGCAGGGTTTAAAATTCAATAAAAAGATGAATTGTGATATATTCGGCCTAGCTGAATTCTCTTTTAAAGAAGGGACTCCCCGCTTGTCACCCTCTGGCCGACGCTCTACCTGGCCGATGGCGCTCGCCATCGCCTGCCTTCTGTGGCT